>NZ_JBEOVJ010000048.1:0-58794 GCF_040295435.1 Streptomyces sp. NPDC002809 | reverse complement strand
AGCCCGTCCGGGACGTCGTCCAGCTTGATGACGGCCAGATCCTGCTCGGGATAGGCGGCGACCAGCGAGGCGCTGAGCATCCTGTTCCGGCGCGGGTGACTCCCACCCGGGCCGACGCGGCTGTCGCTCTGCCGGAACTCAGACCTCGTCGCGGACCAGGGCGAGCAGCCGGTCCAGCACGCGGGGCCCGCCCGCGCGCAGTCCGTCGTGCTCGAACTCGTCGGTCACCCAGGTGCGCAGCCCACGGATCGCTGCGGCTGTGCTCAGCGCGTGCGCGGTGTCCACGTACATGTCGTCGTGGTAGACGGCCGCGGCCACCGGCACCTCGTTGGCCGCGAGGCGCTCGATGTCGTACAGCGGCTCCCAGTCACCGCGGGTGGCGAGCAGTTCGGCGGTCTCGCGCAGGGGGCGCAGCGCGGGGTCGACGTCGAAGTGCCAGGGGTGAATGCTCTCGCCCGTGAACAGGACCGGGCCGTCGCCCTTGAGGGTGGTCGCCGCGTCGAACTGCGGGAACTCCGCGCGGACCCGCTCGGCCGCCCAGCCGGTGGGACGCTCGTCCTGGCCGTAGATGGCCTCGTGCAGGAGTGCGTACAGCGGGTGTCCCGCGAAGGAGTTGGCCGTGCGCATGGCCTCCTGGAAGGTGTCGGAGAGCTCGGTGCCGTGCGGGGTGGAGACGAAGGCGTTCTCCAGCAGGTAGTGCAGTTGGTGGCTGCCGTTGCCCCCGCCGAGCATGATGCCGAGGGACTGGAATCCCTCGGGAGTGAGCCGGTGCCCGGCGCTCTCCGGGCGGTGCTCCGCAAGGTGAGCGGTGATCGCGCGGGCGCGCTCGACGTCCTGCGGGTAGCGGAGGTAGTGCGCGGCGACCTTGCGCTCGATCCGCGGGTACGCGGCCCGGTAGACGTCGTCCGCGTGCGCGTCGAGGGAGGGCAGACCGCCGGTGATCAGGACGGCGCTGAGGCCTTCCGGTGCCGCCGACAGGTAGCGGACCGCGCAGAAGCCGCCGAAGGACTGGCCGAGGACGGTCCAGGGCGCACCCCCGGTCAGCTGCGGACGGATCAGTTCACAGTCGCGCACGATGCTGTCGGAACGGAAGTGCGCGAGGTAGTCGGCCTGCTCACGCGGACCGCCTCGGAGCGGCAGGGTCTGCCGGTTGGCAGGGGTGGACAGTCCGGTGCCGCGCTGGTCCAGAAGCAGCACCCGGAACTCCTTCACCGCCCGTCCCAGCCACGCCTCCGCACCGGTGAAGCGCCGGGCGCCGAAGCCGGGGCCGCCCTCCAGGTACACCAGCCACGGCAGCTCCTCACCGGCCCTGGAGCCGGCAACCACCTCACGGCCGAAGACCTCGATCTGCTCACCGCCCGGGTCGGTGTGATCGAGAGGTACCGAGAAGTAACGGTCGGTGAGGACGAGGCCGGGCAGGCGATAGCTGTTCAAGGGGGCTCCTGGATCGATGGTTCACGGACAGTTCAGCACATGGCCGTGCCCCGGACGGTCCCGGCCCATGTGCGACGGACATGTCCGGCTCCTACCGTGCAGTCATGATCCGGTTCGAGCAGGTCGGCAAGGTCTACCCGGACGGGACGATCGCCGTCGACGAGCTGTCCTTCGAGGTCACCGAGGGGGAACTGGTCACGCTGGTCGGCCCCTCGGGCTGCGGCAAGACCACCACGATGATGATGGTGAACCGGCTGATCGAACCGACCTCGGGCCGGATCCTGGTCGACGGCGAGGACATCTCGAAGACCGACCCGGTGAGACTGCGCCGCCGCATCGGCTACGTCATCCAGCAGGTGGGGCTCTTCCCGCATCGGACCGTCCTCGACAACACGGCGACGGTCCCGGCCCTGATCGGCTGGAAGCGGTCCAGGGCCCGGGAACGCGCGGCCGAGCTCCTCGATCTGGTGGGCCTGGACCCCGGGACGTACGGCTCGCGGTATCCCGCCCAGCTCTCCGGCGGCCAGCGCCAACGGGTCGGGGTGGCCCGGGCCCTGGCGGCGGACCCGCCGGTGCTGCTGATGGATGAACCGTTCGGTGCGGTGGACCCGGTGGTGCGGGAACACCTGCAGAACGAGTTCCTGAGCTTGCAGGCCACGGTCAGGAAGACGGTCCTGATGGTCACCCATGACATCGAGGAGGCGGTGCGGATGGGTGACCGGATCGCGGTGTACGGGGAGGGGCGGATCGAGCAGTTCGACAGCCCGGGTGCGGTACTCGGCTCGCCGGCGACTCCGTACGTGGCACGGTTCGTCGGCGCCGACCGCGGGTTGAAGCGGCTGTCGGTCACCACGATCGAACCGCACGACCTGGAGGAGCCGCCGGTCGCCCGGCTGGACGAGCGGGCTTCGGTGGCGGCGGCCCGGCTCGGCGCATCGGGCTCGCGGTGGGCGGTGGTGCTGAACGGAGCCGGTGAGCTGCACGGCTGGGTGTCGGCGGACGCGCTGCGGGGCGCCGGGGGAAACGGGCAGCACGGGACGGTGGCCGAACTGGCTCGTCGGATGGACGCGTGGGTGCCGGTGGGCGCCCCGCTCAAGCAGGCGTTCAGCGAGATGCTCCAGCACGATGCCGGGTGGGTGGCGGTACTGGACGGGGCGCGCTTCCTCGGCGTGCTGACTCCGGCCAAACTCCATGAGGCCCTGCGGCGTTCGGTGGACGCGGACGCACGGGGCGTGGGACGCGACGAGGTGCAGTTCGACTCGGTGGCGGATGCCTGACGGGGGCTCCCGGGCGTACGGGATTCACCCGGCTGGCGACGTGACACCGGAAGTCCCGCATGGTCAGGTGCACTTCGACTCCGAGACGGATGCCTCACGCGGACTCCTGGGCGTACGGGATTCACCCGCCGGCAGCGTGACGCCAGAAGTCCCGCATGGTCAGGGGATGTCGGGGGCCGGCCATCTCGACCTGACTGAGCATGATCGCGACCGTTCCGGTGGCCGGGACGATGTGCGCCGTGGTGCCGGTGCCGCCGACCCAGCCGTAGCGGCCCGGTACGTTCCAGGTGTCGGTCCTCTCGACGTCCACCGAGCCTCCGAACCCCCAGCCCTGCCCTTCGGTGAACAGTCCGCTCGCCTTGCGCTGTGCGGGTGTCAGGTGGTCGGTCGTCATCTGCCGCACCGATTCGGACGTCAGCAGAGGGCGGTCGCCCACGGTGCCGCCGGCGAGCAGCATCCGGCCGAAGGCGTGCCAGTCGCCGGCGGTCGACACCAGGCCGCCGGCCGCGGACGGGAAGTCCGGCATGCTGCTCCACTGTCCGTCGGGGGCGTCGACGAGTTCGAGGGCCCCTGCCTCACCGGCCCGGTAGTAGCTGGTGAACCGGTCCAGCTTCTGCGCGGGAACCTCGAACCCGGTGTCGGTCATACCGAGCGGTTCGAACAGTCGCTCGGCCAGGAAGTCCGGCAACGACTGCCCCGAGACCCGGGCGATCAGGACGCCCAGGATGTCCGAGCAGGTGTTGTACAGCCACGCCTCCCCAGGCTGGTGCAGCAGCGGGATCCGCGACAGTGCCGCCATCCAGGCGTCCGGTGCGGCGACGGCCTGCGGCTGCGGCGGGCCCTGCTTCAGCTCGCTGAACAAGGGCGCGACGGCGGGCAGCGAGAAGTCGGACGGGAATCCGAATCCGGCCCGGAAGGTCAGCAGGTCCAGCACGGTGATGGACCGGGCGGCCGGGACCACGTCGTCGACCGGACTCTCGGGGGTACGCACGGCCACGGGTGAGGCCAGTTCGGGGAGCCACGGCGCGACCGGGGCGTCCAGCTCGATCCGGCCGTCCTCGATCAGCATCATGGCCGCCGCCGCGGTGATCGGTTTGGTGAGAGAGGCGATCCGGAAGATGGAGTCAGGGGCCATCGGCCTGCCATCGCCGGTGCCGGCCCCGCCGACCGACCGCACTTCCTCCCGGTCTCCACGGGCCACAAGGCCCACGGCTCCCGGCACCGATCCGTCACGTACGTGCGTCTCGAGTACTTCGCGCAGGGTGCTCATCGCTCTCCGCCTTCTCGCATGGGGGTCACCATGCTGACTCCCGCACCGGTGCGAACTCATCGCACCGCGCCGGGCGGTCCGCCGCCCCATCCCGGCGATGCGGGCGGCGGACCGTCGTCCGGGTCAGGAGGACGGGAGGAGAAGGCGGACGGCGAGCACCGTGATGAGGGTGCTGGAGGCGAGCGCGGTGACGAGTCTCCCCCGGCTCCCGGTCAGTGCCCGGCCCAGTAGCGCCCCGCCGCCCGCGACGAGCAGCTGCCAGCTGGCGGACGCGACGAAGGCCGCGAGGACGAAGACGGCCCGGTGCGCGGGGGCCGCGGCAGCGACCGCCCCGCTGCCCAGGACCAGGGCCGCGAAGTAGACGACCGTCATCGGGTTCATGAGGGTGATCGCCAGCAGTGCCACGTAGGCCCGTGCGGGGGTGAGGGGGGCGCGGTCGGCGGGGCTGGCCGCGGCGCCGCTGCGATATGCGCCGAGCGCGCCGGCGCCACCGCGGACGGCGAGAGCGACAAGGACAGCGGCAGACGCCCAGCGGAAGGGAAGCATGACGGGTTCGATGAACGGGGTGAGCGCCGATCCCCCGACGACGGCGATCAGCGCGTAGAGCCCGTCCGCGGTCGCCACACCGAGCGCGGCGAAGGCACCGGTCTTCAGCGAGGTACGTGTGGTGAGGGCGGCGAGGTAGGTCGCGACGGCCCCGACCGGCATGGCGATGCCGTATCCGGCGAGCAGTCCGGCGACCAGGACGGCCGTCATCCGCGTCGGCGTGGCGGATTCCTCGGGTGGCCCGGCTGCTGTCGGCCGCTCGTCACCGGTCGGTCGGTGGGAGCCGGCAGCATGAGGGCGAAGTCCGTGGTCATGGGCAGATGCTGCAACCCGCGCAGGCAGCCGGGCAACTCCTTTTCGCCTGCGCCGGCGAACAGCGGTCCAGGAGCTGTCTCTCTTGACCCACACCCTGCACAAAGCCTAGGTTTCCGCTCGGAGAAAGCGCTTGCTATCCGGTGGGCGCCTCCTCACCGTGGAGGTGTTTGTCACGCCCAGCCAGGCTTCCCCCAGCAGGCCGATCCGGGTCGCGATCGTCGGCACCGGCGCGATCGCGCGCGTCAGCCATCTACCGGCCCTGCGTGCGCTGGCCGTCGAACAGCCCCTGGAGATCGTCGCGGCGGTCGACGTCGACGCCGCGTCCGCGGAGGCGTTCTGCGCCGAAGCGGGCGCCGGGCGTCCGTACACGGACCTCGACCGGATGCTCGCCGAGGAGCGTCCCGATCTGGTCACCCTGGGGACCCCGCCCCGCTTCCATCGCGATCAGACCATCTCCGCGCTGCGGTCCGGGGCCTGGGTCTGGTGCGAGAAGCCTCCGTGCCCGTCGCTGGAGGACTTCGACGCCATCGAGGCGGCAGAGGGCCCGGACAGGGGCGGTCCGTACGCCGCGATCGTGTTCCAGCACCGGTTCGGTTCCGGCTCGGACCACGTCCGGGCGCTGCTGGCCGAACAGGCGATGGGGCGGCCCCTGGTCGCCCACTGCCAGACCACCTGGTACCGGGACGAGGCGTACTACTCCGTGCCCTGGCGCGGGCGTTGGGACATGGAGGGCGGAGGCCCCGCCATGGGCCACGGCATCCATCAGATGGATCTGCTGCTCGATCTGCTGGGTCCGTGGTCGGAGATCCGCGCGATGGCCGGACGGCTGGTGCACGACGTGGAGACGGAGGACGTCTCCACCGCGCTCGTCCGCTTCGAGAACGGCACCATGGCCACGATCGTCAACAGCGTCCTCAGCCCGGACGAGGTCAGCCGGATCCGGATCGACTGCGAGCGGGCCACGGTCGAACTCACGCATCTGTACGGCCATCGCAACGCCGACTGGCGGATCACCCCCGCCCCCGGGGTGCCCGCCGAACAGGTGGCCGGCTGGCGGGACTTCGGCGCCGATGTGCCGAGCTCCCACGAGGCACAACTGCGCGGTCTGCTCCGCGATCTGCGGGCCGGCCGCCGTCCGCGCAGCAGTGGCGCCGACGGCCGTACCAGCCTGGAACTGGTCGCCGCCCTGTACAAGGCGGCCTTCACCGGGAACACCGTCCGGGCCGGCGAGATCGGCCCCGGAGATCCGTACTACAGCGCCCTGCACGGCAATGCCCCCGGCTGGGCGCCGGAGCCGACGGAGGCGAGCACGTGACCGGCCGGCTGAACCTGGTGCACCGCCACGGCGACCACATCACCGTCTCGGTGGCGGACAGCGGGGTGGAACTGCTGCGTTACGTGTACCGGCCCGAGGCGCCCTGGGAGGCGCCGAAGCCGTACATCCATCCGCTGCGCACACTCCTCGACCGGGTGGTGACGGACTACCGGCCCAACGACCACCGCTGGCACAAGGGGCTGCAGTTGACCGCCTCGCATCTGTCGGGGCAGAACCTGTGGGGCGGTAACACCTATGTGCCGGGCGAGGGCTATCAGCCGTTGCCCGAGCGGGTGGGTTCCATGGCGCACCGCGGGTTCGACGAGGTGTCTGTGCGGGAGGACGGGGCCACGGTCGGCGAGCGGCTGAGCTGGCATCCGTACAGCGGCGAACTGTGGGCCGACGAGGTGCGCAGGGTCGAGGTGCACGACGTCGATCCGGTGTCCGGCAGCTGGGTGCTGACATGGTCGTCCGCCGTCACCAACCGCCGGGAGGAACCGCTGCGGTTCGGCAGTCCCACCACCCACGGGCGGGACGGCGCGGGCTACACGGGGCTGTTCTGGCGCGGCCCTCGCGCCTTCCGTGACGGCCAGATCCTCACCCCCGACGGCGAGGGGCCCGAGGTGATGGGGCGGCAGGCGCCCTGGCTGGCGTACAGCGGCGAGCACGACGGGGTGGACGGACATGCGACGCTCGTCTTCGCCCACGCTCCGGAGAACGACCACACGGGGGCGGGCGGTGAGCATCCCGCGCACTGGTTCGTCCGCAACGACCCCTTCGCCGCGGTCGCCCCGTCCTTCGCCTTCCATGAGGAGCTCGTGCTGGAGCCCGGGGCCACGTTGACCCGGCGCTACCGGGTGGTGGTCGCGGACGGGGCATGGGACCGCGAGCGGATCGAGGCCAGGCTCGCAGAGCTGGCCTGGTGATCCGGTACGGCCGGCGACCGCCCGAACCGGCCTCACCCACCCGCGCCTTGCCGTCTCCGTCGGCGTGCGGACCGGGGGTTGCGGTGGACGGAATCGCAGAAGTGCCTTCCTGAACGGGAACGAGAGGCTGTTGCTCGGCGTCTCCGGGGAAGGGTGGCGTCGAGCCGGCCGGGAAGGCCGGGTCCGCCGGCCGGGAAGGCCGGGTCCGAATCGTTCCGGCACACGGCCGTGCCATGCCGGCGGCGCCGTCATTTCACGCGCTGTCCGGCGAGGTCGAGCCACTGTTCCACGTCGGCCGGGGTGAAGTGTCGGATGGCCCAGTCGACCATGCGAAGGCTCATGTGAGCCCAAATCGGCCGCAGCACGTCCTCGGGGAGCGAGTCGAGGACAGCGTCGAGGCGCTGCGTCACGCTCGGGTCGGTATTCATGGCGTGTATCCCGAAGCGCAGGGTGATCAGGTCGAATCGCCGGTCACCGCGGGCGGCACCGTCCCAGTCGACGACGCCGGTGACCGAGCCGCCGGTCGCCAGGATGTTGCCGGGGTGGAAGTCCATGTGCACAGCGTCCTGCCCGGCCAGGTGCGCGGGGTACTCCGCACCGACATCGGCGATCCAGTGTTCCAGCGCGGCACTGCGACGGTCGTGCCGGCGCAAGGGCTCGTGCAGGCAGTATCCGGGCCCGTCCTCGCGCAGGAAGAGCTTCACTGCCGGGATATCGGGGTGGTCGGCAAGCCGGTCGGCCTGCGACCGGTTGAGTGCGAGCGCCTGGTCCAGGCCGCGGTGGTCGAGGCGCTCGATCTTCGTGCCCGGCAGGAGCTCTTGGACGAGGACCACCGCGTGGCCGACCTGGGCGGTCAACTCAGTGGCCGGCGCCGGATATCCGCCCAGTCGTAGCACTTCGGTGACGGCGAGCGGGCCGGCCTCCATGTCCGCCACGCGGCTGTGTGGCCGCCACTTGAGGACGGAGCGGTGATGGTCGGGCCAGCGCACATAGGCGGCACCGACCTGTCCGCCCGGGCACGGGCCGTCCAGGGTCAGGCGGACACCGGTCCGGGCGTGAAGGGCGTCGACCGTCCGGGCGGCGTCGAGCCGCTCAGCACGCGCCCAGCGCTGTGGCAGGGAGGTCACCGGGCCGATTATCGCCGGACCTGCCGCGCAATCGGCAATCCCGGCATGCACGTCGCGCGCCTTCGATGTGCCATCAACCGCTCCTCCCGCCAGGAGGTATGACGGAAAATGCGGTCATGGACCTTCCCCGCATCTTCACCATCCGCGAGAGCGGCCACCGGATCCACAACCCGCTGACCGCGGCCAAGTTCGCCGCCCTGGGCGAAGCACTCCGCCTCGCCCCCGGGACACGGGTGCTCGACCTGGCCAGCGGCTCGGGCGAGATGCTGTGCACCTGGGCACGTGACCACGGGGTCACGGGCACCGGCGTGGACATCAGCACGGCCTTCACCGAGCACGCCCGAGCCCGCGCCGTCGAACTCGGCGTCGCCGACCGGGTCGAGTTCGTCCACGGTGACGCCTCCGGCCATGTCGCGGACCAGCCGGTCGATCTGGCCGCCTGTGTCGGCGCCACGTGGATCGGGAACGGTGTCGCCGGAACGACCGAGCTGCTCGGCCGCAGTCTCCGGCCCGGAGGTCTGATGCTGGTCGGTGAGCCGTACTGGCTGCGGACACCTCCGGACGAGGAGACCGCCATGGCCTGCCACGCCACGGGCATCGCCGATTTCCTGCGACTCCCGGACCTGATCGGGCAGTTCCAGGATCTCGGGTACGACGTCGTGGAGATGATGCTGGCCGACCAGGACAGCTGGGACCGGTACGTCGCGGCCCAGTGGCTCAGCATGCGCCGCTGGCTCGACCGGAACCCGGACGACGAACTGGCCCCCGACGTACGGGAGGAACTCACCACCGAGCCCGCCCGCTACGCGCGCTCCACGCGTGAGTACCTCGGCTGGGGAGTCTTCGCCCTCATGAAGCGCTGACGCTCCCGTTCCGTGCGGGACCGGACGTCACACCGTCCGGGCCCCGCACGGGACATGTCGTCACCGCGCGATGGTTTCGGCGGCCCGGGCGAGCGACGGGCCCGAGCGTCCTCGGCCGGATCCCGTACCCCGGCTTCCTCCACCGCTCGGGGCACGCGAAGTCCGAGCTCGCCCCTCCCGACGAACCGTTCACAACACCTTGCGCCGAGAAGCTCGGTCGCACTGTTCCTCACGTGTGCACGAAGTCCCGGTGCTCTTCATCCGAAGGATCCGCTTGCCGGGCAAGGGTCATCCGCCGAGCGGCTCAGGGCCGGGAACGGACGGCAGGTGGCGTACGGCCACGGCAACGGCCTCGTCCGCTGTGCCGAATTGGCCGAGGTCCTGGCTGATGATGCCCCTGCCCACTCCGTATGTGCTGTCGCTGTTCGCGCTCAGGCACGGCCCGACGACAGTCAGGTGCGGTCGGGTGGTGGTCGAGAAACGTACCGCCCAGTGGCTCGTGAACGGATAGAGGGTACGCAGCGTCGGCTCGGCGTGCGCCGCCTCGACGAGGTTCTGGTACGTCGCCTGCCAGGCGTACTCCAGTTCGGTCGCCTCCTGGCGCATGCTCTGCCACTCGGAGTCGGTCAAACGCACGGGATCGTTGTCGGGCACCTCGAACCGGCCGGTCAGGTGGACGAAAGGAGCCGCGCGGCGTATGCCGTCCAGGGGCGTCCCGTCGTGCCACGCCCTGGCCGCCTCGGCCACCTCTGCCAGGTCGTCGGTCGTGCCGTCGATGAGGGGCAGGGTCTGGAACGGCTCCGTTCCCCGGATCGACCATCGTCGTTCGTGTGACCATGCGCTGATCTCCAGCGGTTCGCGGTGCGGCTGGGTGCTTGCGACGGTCGCACGGCGCAGGGGGTCGGAGGCCGAGGCGGTGACGGGGGTGTCGCCGAGGCGGCTGTCCTGCTCGGCCCGGAGGGCTGTGGCCAGGCTGCCGAGGCCGGCGACGTCGGGGTACAGGGCTGCGGGATCAGGAGGGGTGGACACGGCTCCCGATTCTGCCCTGTCCTCAGCCTTCTGTGCAGGCCCTGATCAGCCGGACACGGCCCCGGCCCCGTTGCACGTCAGCGGGCGGCCGCAGGTGCGACGGGTGCGGCCGCCGGCGCCAGGGCGCTCACTCGCCGGGAACGAGGTCGTGGGACCGCAAATAGGTGCGGGCCACGTCCTCGGGAAGCCTGCGCCGGCTGTCCACCTGCTCGTTCATCCGGGCCAGGTCCTCGGTCGTCAGTACGGTGTTCAGTCTGTCCAGCGCCGAGCGGACGCCTTCGCTGCCCGCCCGTGACCGGTTGACGACGGGTACCAGGTGGTCGGCATTCTGGAGGTGCTTGTCGTCCGACAACAGGACGAGGCCGAATTCGTCGAGGGTGGCATCGGTGGTGGTGGTCAGCACCATCTGGTCGCGGCCGCTCCGGACCGCCTGCTTGGCCGGGGTGGTGCCGACCCCCTTGGGATCCACGCCGGTGATGTCGATGCCGTACGTCTTCTTCAGCCCGGGGGCGCAGTAGGGACGCCGGACGCATTCGTCGCCTGCCGCCAGACGGACCGGCAGGCCCGACCTCCCCAGGTCGCTCAGGGACTTCAGGTGGTGCTTCGCCGCGTAGGCGCCGGTGACCGCGAAGGCGTTCTGGTCGACGGCTCGGCCGGGGTCGAGGACGGTGAGGCCACGGGGTGCGGCCAGGGCGCGCAGGGCCTTCATGGTGGTGCCGAGGTCGGGTGAGCCGACGGGAGCGGCGTCGGCGCCGTTCTTCTTGGCGTTCAGCCAGTCGGCGAAGGTGGCGGCGTACTCCGGGACGACGTCGATCTGCCCGCTTTCCAGAGCCGGTTCGTAGATCTCCCGGTTGGTGACGGAGATGATCTTCGTCGAGTATCCGGCCCGGTCGAGCAGCAGGGCGTACATCCGGGCGAGCAGATCGCTCTCGGTGAATCCCGCCGAGCCCATGGTGAGGTGTCTGCTGTCGCCGGGCGGGGCGGTGACGTCGCCCTGGTTCTCCAGCGCGGGTCCGCTGGTGCACGCGGAAACCGGCGCAAGAAACAGAAGCAACGCGATCACGTGCCGGGCGCTCATCCGGTGTTCCCGCCACGGGCGCGGTCGGGAGCGATTCGCTGCGCGAGCTCGAAGAGCCCTTCCACGACCAGGGCGAACACGGCGACCAGCACGGCCCCGGCGACGACCTGGGCGGTGGAGGCGAGATTGAAGCCGGCGGTGATGATGCGGCCCAGTCCCCCGCCGCCCGCCAGTGCGGCGATGGTGGCGGTGGCGACGAGCTGGACCGCGGCGATACGTACACCGGTCAGAATGAGCGGCAGGGCGAGGGGCACCTCCACCTGGGTCAGCATCTGCCGGCCCGTCATGCCCATGCCCCGGGCCGCCCGTACGACGTCCTGGTCGACCTCGCGCATGCCGACGTAGGCGTTGGTGAGCAGCGGCGGTACGGCGAACAGGACGAGCGCGACGACGGTCGGTCCCTCCCCGAACCTGCCGATCGGAGTGAGCAGCAGGAGGACGAGGACGGCGAAGGTGGGGACCGCCCGGCCGATGTTGGAGATGTTGACGGCGAGGGCACCGCCCTTGCCGAGATGCCCGAGGACCAGGGCCACGGGCAGAGCGATGAGGCAGCTGATCAGCAGGCAGACGACGGTGAGGACGAGGTGCTGGGCGAGCCGGGTCCAGATGCCGTCCTCGCCGTACCAGTGCGCCGAGGTCGTGAGCCAGGTCCAGGCGTCGGAGAGGGTGTTCACGACTGCCTCCGTGTCCAGGGGGTGAGCAGGCGCTGCGCAAGGAGGAGCAACAGGTCGGCGACGACGGCGATGACGACGCACAGGACGGAGGCGGTGAGCACCTGGGCCTTGAAGTAGGTGTTCATGCCGGAGTAGATGAGGTTGCCCAGTCCGCCGTACCCGACGATCGCGCCGATGGTGACCAGGGAGACGGCGGAGACGGTGGCGATGCGCAGGCCCGCCATCGCGGCCGGCAGGGCGAGCGGGAGTTCCACGGCGACGAGCAGCCGTACCGGGCCGTACCCCATGCCGCGCGCCGCCTGCCGGGTCTCCTCGGGCACGGCGCGCAGCCCTGCCAGGATGTTCCGCACGAGCAGGGTGAGCGAGTACAGGACGAGGCCGGCCACGACGAGCGAGGCGGAGAGTCCGTACACGGGGAGCAGCAGCGAGAACATGGCGAGCGACGGGACGGTGTAGAGGACTGTCGTGAGTCCCAGCACCGGACCTGGGGCCCAGCGCCAGCGGCGGGCCGCGAGGGCGAGCGGCAGGGCGATCACCAGTGCGACGAGTACGGCGACCGCGGTCAGCTGAAGATGCTGCACCACGGCGTCCCAGAGAATGTGCCGACGGCTGCTCAGATAGGCCCCGCAGATCCACTCGTTGCGCGCGAGGCAGTCGTCCGGGGGCGCGGTCACCTGTTCATTGCAGCCCTGGGCGGGGCGGGAGCGCGCGTCCTGTTCGACTGTTCGAGGGGCACGTGGGGTGGCGCTCCCGCGGGCGGAGTGGATCGTCGCGGAGGTTTCCTCCGCCTCCGGTACGGAGACCCAGTCGCGCCCGTCCCGCCAGCGGGGTGTGCGTCACACTGGCGCACACCGACGATCAGGGAGTGCCGATGTCCACGCCTGCCAGGCACCCGGCCGCCGGGTCGCCCGCCTTCGATGAGCAGCTGCGCACGCTGGGCTGGAGCTGGCCGGCGACATCCCTGCCGACCTCGTCCAGTACCGCGCCGCTGCGGCCGGCACCACCAGCCTCCCCGAGCAGCGCTACCTCACCGCTCGGGCCGCCCGTCTGCACCAGAGGGGGAAAGCCTGATCCCCGGCGGGCCGACGGCCGGTCCTGGTGCCGCCACACCGTTCAGATTCCCGACGAGCTCGTCCGGCCTGGAGAACATCGGCCGGTGCCCCGTGTCCATCGTCACCGGCTCCCACGTCTCACCGGTCAGCAACGCGGCCACGCCATCGGCCGGTTCGGCGCCGTCGAGAAGGCACTTGAGGTACGTCGCCAGAAAATCGCCGAGCGAGCCGTTCAGCACCGCGGGATCGCTCAGGGAGGCACCGGGGTGCGGAGTGGATCCGCTCACGATGTGAGCGGTCTGCGCGCCGGTGAGGCCCTGACCCTCGAAGTGGGCGTCAGGCACCAACGCCTCTCATGGCTCAGCCCTGTCGTCCGCTGGACGGAGCCTCGTGGCGAGCGGGGTGCGCATCCGCACGGGACGCCAGGATCTCCAGGACCCTCTCCCCCCAGCGCACGTTCTCCTCCTCGAAGGACCGTCCGCGCATCAGTGTCAGATACGGGCCGATGCGCTCCGTCTCACGTACGAACGTGTCCTCGTCGCGGCCGTCCAGCATGCGGTTCCGCAGCCGTTCGTAGCGGGCGAGTTTGGCGCGCGCCCACTCCATGCGCTCCTCGACCGAGGCGCGCACGGCGTCCCGGTCGCCGTCGTCCACGGCCTGGGTCATGACCAGGAGTTCGTCGCGGATGGCCGTGGGGCGGGGCGCGTCGGCGGTGAATCCGGCGAGCGCGCCGCGCCCGGTCTCCGTGAGGGTGAACACCCGCTTGTTAGGCCTGCGCTGCTGTTCGACCACTCGGGCCTCGATCAGGCCGCTCTCCACCAACCGGTCCAGCTCGCGGTAGAGCTGCTGCGGAGTGGCGGACCAGAAGTTCGCCACCGAGACGTCGAAGACCTTGGCCAGGTCGTAACCGGAGGCCTCGCCTTCGAGCAGCGCCGCCAGGACCGCGTACTTGAGAGACATCTGGACAGGCTAACACCTATGCGATTATTCTCATTCGCACCTATTCAACAAATTGACTATGGAGTGTGGAATGCATCCCTTCCGTAAAGCCGTCGAGGCCCACGACCTCGGCGCGGTCGAGGCGATGCTGGCCGAGGACGTCGTCTTCACCAGCCCGGTGGCATTCAAGCCCTACCCCGGGAGGCCCCTCACCGCCGCGATCCTGCGTGCGGTCACCGAGGTCTTCACGGACTTCCGATACGTGCGGGAGATGGCGAGCGACGACGGCCGCGATCACGCACTCGTGTTCGTGGCGAAGGTGGGCGACCGGGAGATCAACGGCTGCGACTTCCTGCACATGAACGAGGCGGGCGAGATCGACGACCTGATGGTCATGGTCCGGCCCCTTTCGGCCGCGCAGGCACTGGCCGCGGCCATGGGTGCCCGGTTCGAGCAGATCAGCCGTGAGGCCTCGGCAGGCTGATCACGCGCTCCACAACCCCCCTGGACGGACAGGCCGGTTGACACGGTTCGCGTACCTTCCACAGGGAACGCCGTTGATAGGGTCAGCGTCCTATGGACACCAGCACCGAGATCGAGTTGGTCGACGTTCCGCCGGGCCGGGTGACTCTGTCCGACCGTCGCACGCAGCACAGCTGGGCGGTCGATCTCGCGCCGTACCGGCTCGCGGCGTTCCCCGTCACCCAGGCCCAGTACACACAGGTCACCGGCGAGCGGCCGAGTACCGCGCAGGGCGGACTGCTGCCCGTCGAGGGGGTTTCCTGGCTGGACGCCGTCCGTTTCTGCAACGCCCTGTCCCGGCGCGAGGGTCTGGCGCCCGCCTACCGTCTGCACACCGATGCCGCGCAGGTCGAGTGGGACACGGCCGCCGGCGGGTACCGGCTGCCGGCCGAGGCCGAGTGGGAGCACGCGTGCCGGGCCGGCACGACGGCGGCACGCTACGGGCGGCTCGACGACATCGCCTGGCACCGCGGCAACTCGCAGGAGCGGCCGCACGAGGTGGGCAGCCGGCAGCCCAACGCCTGGGGCCTGTACGACACGTTGGGCAATGTGTGGGAGTGGTGCTGGGACGTCTACGACGCCGAGGTGTACGGCACCTACCGGGTGCTGCGCGGTGGCGGCTGGTTCGACGAGCGCTGGAGCTGCCGGGCCTCCGTGCGACGCCGCAGCCACCCGACGTTCCGGATCGACGACACGGGCTTCCGCGTCGCCCGCTCGGGTCCGAGCTGAGCCGCTCCCGGCTGCGCGGGCCGGCCGGCGGGTGCTCGATCCGGACCCGGAGCCGGAGCTGCGGCCGACCCGGCCGACCACCGGGGCGGAACGGTACACAGGACGGCGGCCGCCGAGCGCGGGCCGCCCGTGTACAGGCTTGAGCAGGCCGATCCGGACGGCGGTGTCCTGGACGGCGTCGTCCAGGACCGAGGCCGCTGTTACGCCCGGGCCAGTCGCGAGAAGGGCAGCATGCGCGTACGGATCACCGCCGTGCGTCGACCCGGTTCGGTTCACGGCGGCTCGGCGGCTCCCGGCGGTTGCGGGCCGGCGGGGCACGGTGTTGATTCGAAGTAGGTGTCCGGGCGGCCGCCCGATTCTCCGATCCGGGGGTGAACCCCTGTGCTGTTCGCCGACCGCGCCGACGCGGGACAACGGCTGGCCGAGGCCCTTCACCCGCTGGCGGCAAGCGATCCCGTCGTGCTGGGGCTGCCGCGTGGCGGCGTACCGGTGGCTTTCCGGGTCGCCGGGGAACTCGGCGCCTCACTCGATGTGATCGTGGTGCGCAAGCTCGGCGTCCCGTACCACCCGGAGCTGGGCTTCGGCGCCATCGGCGAGGGCGGGGTACGGGTCATCAGTGAGGACATCGTGCGGCGCGGCCGGGTGTCGGAGGCGGATATCGCCGCCGTCGAACGCGCCGAGGAGGCCGAACTGGTGCGGCGGGCAAGGACGTTCCGGGGCGACCGGCCCCGCATCCCACTGGCGGGACGCACGGTGATCGTCGTCGACGACGGGATCGCGACCGGCGCGACCGCCCTGGCCGCATGCACGGTGGCCCGTGCCCAGGGAGCGGCGCGCGTGGTGCTGGCCGTTCCCGTGGCGTCGCCGGACGCCGCCGAACGGTTGCGCGGCCAGGTCGACGAGCTGGTGTGCCTGTCGACACCGTACGGATTCTCCGCCGTGGGTGAGTGGTACCGGGACTTCGGTCAGACCCCGGACGAGGAGGTCGTCTCACTGCTGGCCGGGGCAGCGTCCGCGGAAGCCCCTCGGACACCCGTCGAGGTGGCGGTGGAGGCGGGTGACGTGATCCTGCCCGGCGAGCTCACCGAGGCCGGGGACGCCGGGGCGGTCGTCGTGTTCGCGCACGGTTCCGGCAGCAGCCGGCACAGCCCACGCAACCGCTCGGTGGCGGCCGCCCTGAACCGGGCGGGCCTCGGCACCCTGCTCTTCGATCTCCTCACCCCCGCCGAGGAGGCCGACCGCGCCAACGTCTTCGACATCACCACTCTGGCCGGACGGCTGGCCGATGTCACCGACTGGGTGCAGCGCCGTACCCCCGTCCCCGTCGGCGTGTTCGGGGCCAGCACCGGCGCCGCGGCGGCGCTGCGGGCCGCCGCGGCCGTCGGCACGCAGCGCGGCGAGGGGATCGGCGCCGTCGTCTCCCGTGGCGGCCGTCCCGACCTCGCCGGCGACTGCCTCGGCGACGTACGGGCCCCGACCCTGCTCATCGTGGGCGGCGACGACACCCGCGTGCTGGAGCTGAACCGGCAGGCACAGGCCCAACTGCACTGCGAGAACCGGCTCGACGTCGTCGCCGGTGCCACGCACCTCTTCGAGGAGCCGGGCGCGCTGGACGAGGTCGCAGAACTGGCCCGGGAATGGTTCACCGGACATCTGATCGCCCGATCCAGCTGATCACCCGATCCGGCTGACGCCGGACCGATCCGCGGCCCGTCCGCCCGCACGTCCGCACGTCCGCACGTCCGCACGTCACAGCGGGAGCGTGGGCGGTCGGAATCACTTCCGCAGGGTTTCTCCGGTCACGAAGCAACCCACCGCGCACATCCGCCATCTTGATCCACAACAAGGCGGCATGCCGCACAGGACCGACTTCCTCCCACTCCCCACGAGCGCAGGGGTCCGAGCACCGCGCACCTATACGCATGATGTATACATGGAGCGTATAGAGGTTGCCGGGCCGTCCCGTTCGCGCACGAAAGGCTCCCATGCACAGCAAAGCACTGGCGCCCGAGTACCAGGGCCCCCTCACCAAGATGTCCGTGAACGCATCCCTCACGGACGTGCTGGCCGAGGGCAAACGCCACTTGAGGGAGGCCGAACTCGCCGGCTCCCCGCAGGAAGTGGCCCGCGCCGGGCTCGCGGTGGCCGAGGCGCACCGCAGGCTGGGCCACGTGCAGGAGGCCGACCGGGCCTGGAAGGCCAGCTACCGGGCCGCCCGGTCGGCCGGTGACACGGGAGCCATGGCCTGGGCGCTGTGGAGCGGCGGGACACTCGCCCGGCAGCGCGGCGGACTACGGCTCGCCTTCCGCCTGTTGAGGCTGGCCGCGGACCTGGGGAAGGCGGGCGGGGATGTGGTCGCACGCGGCTACTCGCTCGCCGGCCTCGCCGAGACCGGACGCATCCAGGGCGACTACCGGACCGTCGCCGCCCTGCACGAGCAGCTCCTGGCCGAGGCACGAGCCCGCGGCGAGGCACGCCACACCGTCTGGGCCCTGGAGGGCATCGCCCAGATCCACCGCAACACCGGGTCCTTCGACACCGCCCTGGAGATGTTCGAGGAGGCGGCCCAGCTCGCCGGGGAAGCGGACGACCGGCGTGGGCGGGCCTGGGCGCTGCGCGGGATGGCCGACATCATCTCCGTACGGGACAACGACCCGGAGCGGGCGCTCGGCCTGCTCGCCGAGGCCGAACTGACCTGCCGCGCGATGAAGTTGTCGAGCGCCCTCGCCTACAACCACAAGATGCGCGCCAACGTGCTCTACCGCGCCCGGCGGTACGAGGAGGCCAGGGTGGTCTACGAGGAGGCGCTGGCGGAGTTCCGCGCGATGACGGAGCCCCGGGGCGAGGCGCTGGCCCGGCTCGGGCTGGTCAAGTCGCTGGCCCGGCTCGGCCGCGACCGTGGCGAGACCGCGGCGGAACTGGACGTACTGTGTGCCACGCTCGACCGGATCGGACTGCTCAACGCCCGTGCCATGGTCGACAAGGCGTACGCGGAGCTGGGCGTGACACCGGCCGAAGACGTGGCACCGGCCGACGGTGCGACGGCCCCGGCGGGCGGCCGCCGATGACACCGCCCCTGGCCCAGCGGACCGACGCGCCCCGGATACTGGCCCGATGCCGCGATCTCGTCCGTCCGGCGCTCGGCCGGGCGGTCCGGCAACTTCATCCGTGGCATGCCGAGATCACCGCGTTCTCCCTCGGCTGGGACGGGGCCGACGGCCGTGCCGCCCCCGGTGCGCAGGGCAAGGGTGTCCGGCAGACCTTGGCCGTCCTCGGTGCGGAGGCCGTCGGCGCGAAGGCGGAGAGCGCGGTGCCCGGAGCGGTTGCCGTCGAACTGATCCATACGTTCTCCCTGCTCCACGACGACATCATGGACGGCGACGAGACCCGCAGGCAGCGGGCCACCGCCTGGAAGGCCTTCGGGACCGGGCCCGCGGTCCTCGCCGGGGACGCGCTCTTCGCGCTGGCCGTTCAGACGCTGGCCGAGGCTCCCGGCGGCACGTGCGTCCCAGCGGTCCGGCTGCTGGCCGGGGCGCTCAACGACCTGGTGCGGGGACAGGCCGACGACCTGCTCTTCGAGTCGCGGCCCTGGACCGGGCCCGATGCCGTGGAACCGCACGAGTACCGGCGGATGTGCGAGCAGAAGACGGGCGCACTGCTGGGCTGCGCCGCCGGCCTGGGCGCCGTCCTCGGCGGCGCCGGGCGCTCGGAGACCGATGCGCTCACTACGGCGGGGCGCCATCTCGGTGTGGCGTTCCAGGCCGTGGACGACGTGCTCGGCATCTGGGGCGACCCGGCGGTCACCGGCAAGCCGGTGCACAGCGACCTGCGCCGCCGGAAGAAGACGTACCCCGTCCTCGCCGCCCTCGCCTCCGGTGGCCCGGCCTCTCTGCGACTGGGCGCGCTGCTGCGCACCGGGGAAACGTTGGACGACCGCACGGTCCAGCGGGCGGCCGAGCTGATCGAGGAGGCCGGCGGCCGGGCGGCGGCCCTGGCCGAGGCGGACCGGCATCTGGAGAGTGCCCGCGCCTGCGTGGAGAGCGCGGACCTGGCCCCGGATCCCCTGGCGGACCTTCTCTCCCTGCTGCCGTACTTCGTCGACCGCACCGTGTGACACACTCCGCGCGGCCGGCCGGGGCGGCGGGTCTCCGCCCGCCGGCCGCCGCGGGTGTTCCGCTCACGCCCGCGGATGCCGTTGCTCAGGGGTGCATGGACGCACCCTTGAGGATCTTGTCCACGGCGTTGCGGGGTCCGTGCACGGCCAGCCCGACCATGTCCATCCCGTCCCGCCGCACTGCGCGGACGGCGGCCCGGTTGTCCCGGTCGTTGCCCGTCGCGAAGAGGTCCGAGGTGAACACCGACAGGGGGACGCCCCGGCCGACCGCCCGGGTGTGGGCCGTCGTCAGCAGTTCCTTCGGGCCCTCGAAGACCATGACCGGCTGCCGGAACATCGGCAGGTACGGAGTGTCGTCGGCGTCGGTGTACGGCTCGCCGACCACCTCGGGCACGGCCGTGCCGAGCCCACTGACCAGGAATGCCGTCACGTTCAGCCGCTGCCAGGTCTCCAGGTCGTTCCTGAGCAGTACGGCGATCTTGGTGTCGAAGCGGACGGGAGCGAGTTCATCTGTCATGGGACCGAGCCTGCCGGGCCGTCCACCGCCCCGTCTTGTACGAACTTTGCACGGCCACCTCCCGGGCGCCCTGCCGGGTCGGCGACGCGGCCGCCGGGCGTACGATCGGATCATGGCTGCACGTCCGGACATCACCGCGTGGCGTCCGTCCGTGGCGGGAATCGAAGAGGTCTTCCACGCCCACTTCACGGACCACACCTACCCGATGCACACGCACGACGCCTGGACGCTGCTCATCGTCGACGAGGGCATGGTCCGCTACGACCTCGACCACCACGAGCACGGTGTCCTCACCGACGTGGTCACGCTGTTGCCCCCGCACGTTCCGCACAACGGCGGCGCCGCCACCGCCGCGGGGTTCCGCAAACGCGTCCTTTACCTCGACGTCGCGCAGGTCGACGAATCGCTCGTCGGCATGGCCGTGGACCGGCCCGTCCTGCACGATCCGGCCCTGCGGCGCCGGATCGACCGCCTCCACACGACGCTCGCCGGCCCGGGTGACGAACTGGAGGCGGCGAGCCGTCTCGCTCTCGTCGCGGAACGCCTCGACCAGCATCTGCGCAGCCGTCCGGAGCCCGTGCGGTACGTCCACGACCGGAGGATCGCGCACCGGCTGCGGGACCTGCTCGACGAACGGTTCGTGGAGGGCATCGCGCTCCAGGAGGCGGCGCTGCGGCTGCACGCCCATCACGCACATCTGGTGCGGGCCTTCAGCCGGGAGTTCGGCATGGCACCGCACCAGTACGTGACGGGGCGCCGCGTCGATCTCGCCCGTCGGCTGCTGCTCCAGGGGCTGCCGGCGTCGGAGGTGGCGAGCGTCGTGGGCTTCTACGACCAGTCCCACCTGACGCGCCACTTCAAGCGGGTCGTGGGGACCGGTCCGGGGCACTACGCCCGTACGCGGGGCGCGGGCTGACGCCCGGACCGGTACTCACGAACGCCACTCGTGCTCTCGTGAGCACGTGCCCCAGATTGGTCCCGGATGCAATCGCGCGGCACTGCGCAAGCTTCGGCAGTTGGACGGATGCCGAGTGGAGGGGGTGGAGACTGTTGACCGCTGCTGAAAGGGTCGCGCCGATCCGCCTCGGTGGGGTTCCCGTGGGGGGCTTCGTCGAGGAACTCGGGATCGCGCACGACAGTCCCGTGGTGGGGACTGGGGCCTCGTGACCGGGATCGGGCAGGAGAGGAATCGGATCTCGGACGGTCTCGCGATCATGCACGCGCTCGAGCGCGTGCTCGGCCACAGGCATTCCGAGAGAACACCGCAGTGGGCGGATCTCGGCTTCCCCGTGATCGACCGGGGCAAGTATGCGATCTTCCCGCTCGCGGTGGCCCGTGCGCGGGAGGACGGCGATTCCGGAGAGGCCGAGCGCCTGTCGGAGATGAGGCGCAGCCTGCAGCGCAGCTGCGTCCACTTCTTCGGAGGGGACGATTTCCATGCGGAGATGGATCTCGATGCCGAGGACGGGTACGGCCAAAAGCTCGCTGACGCCGGAGCCGTCGTCACCGGACCGCCCTGGGAGTGCTTGTGGTGTGTCCAGCGTTTTGCCGTGGTGCTCGCCCACTCGGTCGATCGGCAAGGCGCGTGGGAGACCCTGGCCCTCCACATCGTCCCGATGGACTGGGTCCGGTACCGCCCGCTCAACTCGGGGACAAAACGCGAAGCGTCACGCCACCGACGGATCATCAGGGAACGGGACGCCGCCGATGTGGTCTGGTCGTGGCCGCTTCCGGTTCCGGACGTACGAGACACGTGAGACGCATGAGACGCATGAGACGCATGCGAAGTCAGGAATGCGGTCGGCCCTTCGCACAATGCAGCCGGCGCCCGGGCCGGGGCTCGGGCGACACCCGACCGGGCCGCATGGAGTACGACCGCCACAATCGGATCCGCGGCCGTGCTGACGTACCGGCGCTCCGCCGTGATGGTGAACGCCGCACATGCGACGACGTTCAGGAAGGAATCCCCAGCGCCACGTCGAGGAGGACGATGCGGCCACTGCCCTTCAGCGAGCCGACGCGTCACCGGCCCGGCCTGCGGTGACGTGGACGGCCGGTGGCCGTGCCCGGCCGTCGCCCGGCAGACGGGCCTTCGTGCTCCAGCCGCCGCTGGGGAGGCCATCGGAATCCTCATCTGCGCCTCGCTCCGGCCCGCCCGCTGCACAGCGGGAGGGCCGCCCGGGGCCCGTGCCGCTCGCGGGAAGCGCGCGCGGCACGGTGTCGGCACTGACCCCGTCCGTTCGAGGATCAGCGGGAGGCAGGGACCTCGATCGGTTCGAAGGCGACGTCCTCCGCGGCGGACGATGCGCCGTTCCGCCCTGTCCGCAGGCCCGCGGCACTGATGGCAGCGGCGACGATCGCCGCCACGAACGGGACGAGCAGACCCGCCCGGTATCCGTCCAGCAGTGCTGCAGGCGTCCCCGAGCGCGTCGCGGCCACGCTGACGGCCGTGACCGCGGAGAGCCCGAGGGCGGCACCGAACTGGAAGGCGGTGTACAGAAGACCGCCCGCGAGCCCCTGCTCCTCCTCCGCGATCCCTTCCGTGGCCACGATGGTGAGCGGCCCGTACGCCAGGGAGAACGCGAGGCCGAGCACGAGCAGGCCCGGGAACATCGCCGCGTAGCTCCAGTCCGCACCCAGTGGGAGGAACAGCCCGTAGGAAAGCACCGCGAGCAGAAGCCCCCCGAAGATCACCTCGGCGGTGCCGAAGCGGTTGACCAGCCGTGGGGTGAGGGTCGGCGAGAGAATCGCGTCGATCCCGATGACCAGCATCGCGAGGCTCGTCTGCAGCGCCGACCAGTCACGGAGTTCCTGGAGATACAGCACGACCAGGAACTGGAAGCCGAAGAACCCGCCGGCGAACAGCATCGCCGAGAGGTTCGCCCGCACCAGGGAGCCGTTACGGAAGATGCCCATGCGTACCAGGGGCTCGGCGGAGCGTCGTTCGATCACGAGGAAGGCCGACAGGAACGCCAGCCCGGCCAGCAACGTTCCGGCGCTGGCGGCGAACCCGGCGTGGGCCGCACGCTCGACGCCCAGCACGATCAGGACGAGGGCAGCGGTGACGGTGAGCGCACCGGCGGCGTCGACGCGCTTTCCGGATCTGTCGGGACGTGACGACTTGGGGACGAACGCGAGGGCCGCGGCGAGGATGAGGAAGGAGAGCACGACCGGGGCGAAGAAGACCCACCGCCAGCCGACGGCGGTGAGCAGTCCACCGGCGACCAGACCGATCGTGAAGCCTCCCGCGGCCGTGCCCGAGTAGATGAGCAGGGCCTTGTTCCGCTCCGGTCCCTCGGCGAAGCCCGTCGTGATGATGGACAGCCCCGCCGGGGTCATGAAGGCCGCGGCGACGCCCGTGACGAACCGCGCCACGATCAGCATCCACCCCTCGGTGGCGAATCCGCCGAGCCCGGAGAACAGCAGGAAGACGGTGAGCCAGAGGACGAACATCTGACGGCGCCCGAACAGGTCCGCCGCCCGTCCGCCGAGGAGCATGAAGCCGCCGTAACCGAGGACGTAGGCGCTCATGACCCACTGCAGTTCACCGGTGGAGAGTCCGAGGTCGGCGCGGATCGACGGCAGCGCCACATTGAGCATGGCGACATCGATGCCTTCGAGGAAGATCGCTCCGCACAGTACGAGCAGGATGCCCCACTTGTGCGCGCTCAGTCCGCTCGAAGTACTCAAGGCACTCATGACGATGAACTCCTTCCGGAGTGGTGAGTGTTGGTGGTGCCTCAAGCCTTCGCCACGCCCCGGAAGGGAACAACAGCGATGATCGCAACGTTCGGACAGCCAGGCTTACCGATACGTGTCCCACGCGATCCCGGAGATGTACGTGGACCAGAACGAACTCGAATGCTTTCTCGTGCTCGCCGAAGAACTGCACTTCGGCCGTACCGCCGCCCGCCTGCATCTCTCCCGCGCCCGGGTGAGTCAGCTCATCCAGAAGCTGGAGCGCCACGTGGGAGCGCCTCTGTTCACACGCACGAGCCGGCGTGTGGCCCTCACCCGCCTGGGCAGCCGCTTCCGCGAGGACCTCGAACCTCACTACCGCGGGATCGAGAACGCCTCGCGCGTGCCGTCGGCTCGGCACGCGGGATCGAAGGAGTCCTGCACGTCGGCTTCTCCACGTCGTTGGCCGGAGAGATGGTGATGAAGACCATCGCGAAGCTGCGCACCAGTAATCCTGAACTCGCCGTAGAGGTATGCGAGGTGCCGCTCTCCGACCCGTACGGGATGCTGAGGGACGGCGACTTCGACCTGCAGCTGGCGGACTTCCCCGTGCGCGAGGACGACTTGACCCATGGCCCCACGCTCCTCGTCGAGGACAGGGTGCTGGCGGTCGCGGCCGGGCATCCGCTCGCCGGACGGAGCACGGTGACACTTGAGGACCTGGCCGGTGTGCCGCTGCTGACGATTGCGGGACACATCCCGGAGTACTGGCTGGAGCATCAACTGCCGACGCGCACACCCAGCGGCAGGCCGATCGGGCAGGGGCCGTCCGTCACCAACTTCCAGGAGGCCCTGACACTCGTCGCCGGCGGCAAGGGTGCCCTGCTGTCAGGAGCCCACATCGCTCTCTACCACGGCCGCCCCGGCATCTCCTACATTCCGGTGGAGGGAGACAGCCCTCTCGGATACAGCCTGATGTGGCGGTCCGACAGCGGCAACCGGGCGATCGAGCTCTTCGGTCGCCTGGCACACGAGATCGCACGGGACATGGCTCCGGAAGGCCCCGGGAAGGCGGTACCCGCCTGATCGGCCACGCCGCGGCGTCGGGCCTCGGGGGCCGCGACCCCCGGCCGGGCCGTGGCTCCCCGTCGTCGGTTCGGCCGGCGGACGTGCTCGCTCCGGCGCCGGAGCCCCGCGCTCATCGGCAGTCAGGATCTGCTGTCCCATCAGGGATCACGGGACAGCCCTCAGCGGCGCTCCAGACAGCCGCGCACGAAGGCAGCCTGCCCGGCGTGCTGGAGGTCGTCCGACAGGACGCTGATCAGCCGGACTCCCAGGGTGACGGGTGGCGACCAGGCCTCGTCGACGATCCGGTCGAGCGCCTTGCCGTCGAGTCCCCTGATGAAGTCCGCCGACCGTTCGTGCACGGCGTCGTAGTACCCGAGGAGCAGTTCCACCGAGCCCACCCGGACGGCGCCGACCTGCTTGTCGCTGTGTCCGTAACCGGTGGAGGCCTTGGCGAGGGGCAGATCGAATCGTGCCGCCCAGTCCTCGGTGAACCAGACCTGTTCGGTGCCCGCCGCGTCGGCGATGTGGTCGTCCTGGACGCGGGTCAGGTGCCAGACCAGCCAGGCGATCGAGTTCGCCCCCTCGTCCAGGCGGGTGTGGAGGTCGTCGGGTTCGAGGCCCTCGACGGCCGCGTGCACGGTCTCCCGGATGCGGGTGTATCCATCGGTCAGCATGTCTGCGACGTTCATGCCCTCACCTTGACCGCTCCCCCGCCCGTGTCCCGCCATCGACACGCCCCGCGGCCGGCGGCGCCGGTGAGGGGGCCGTCGCCCCACCCCTCACCGGCGCCGTCCCCCGGTCAGGCGTAGATGCCGAACTCCCAGAGCGAGTAGCCCCAACCGGTGCCCCGCTGAGTGAGGTTGAGCTTCACGTAGCGGGCGGTCTGCACGAGGTCGAGGTCGTCGGCGTCGCCGTTTCCGCTGGTGGTGGAGTAGACGGACCGCCAGTTGCTGCCGTCGTCCGAGACCAGTACCTCGTACGCCTTGGCGTAGGCCGGGTCCCACACCAGCTGGAGGTGGCGGAAGGACTTCCGCTCCCCGAGGTCGACCTGGATCGACTGGGGGTCGCTCCAGTCGCTGGCCCAGCGGGTGTCCATCCGGCCGTCGATCGCCATCGCCGCGGTGCAGGGGCAGCCGCTGCTGCCGGTCTGCGCGGAGGTGGCGGTGGCCGGCCGCCCCAGGGCCAGGTTGGTGCCCGCGACCGGGGGCACCACGACCTTCACCGACTTGGTCTCGATGCCGGCGTTGCCGTGTCCGTCCTCGGCCTGGATGTAGACCTTCCACACCCCGAGCCGTTCCGGCGCCTTCACCGCGAAGGTGCCGTTGCCCGTGGACCGCCAGGCGGCCTCGACCAGGGCCTTGTCGCCGGTGGCGTAGTTCCCGCTCAGATAGATCTTGTACGTCAGCGGGTCGCTGTCCGGGTCGCGGACGTCGGCACGGACGGTGAACTCCTGTCCGGCGGGTGCGCCGTTGGCGTTCTGCACGGTCATGTTGCCGATGACCGGCGGAGTGTTGTCGCCGGCGGTCGAGCCCGTGTACGCCTTCTTCAGCGCGTAGTAGGAGAGCCGCTTCTTGCCGTCGGGCACCACGTTGAACCAGACGCCGCCGAAGTCGTGCTCCGTTCCGTAGTGGAAGAGCGTGGCGCCCAGGGCGACGCCCTGGTGGGCGGTGATGCAGTTCCAGGCCTTGGTGTAGCCCTCGGCCTTCTGTACGTCGGTGGGCTCGTCCGGGACGCCGTTGGCGTCGTCGGGTACCTCCCACTCACCGGCCGGGCCGCCCTCGGTGATGATGTAGGGCTTGGTGTAGCCGCCTGCCTCCCAGGCGCCGCGGACCCCGCAGATGTCCCCGTAGGAGTTGACCGAGTACAGGTCGAGGTCGGGGGTGTTGCGCTTGTAGTAGGGCCAGGCGCCCGTCCAGGCGTCGGTCGAGGTCACCGGGTGGTTCGGGTCGATGGTGTGGATCTTCTTCGCCACGTCGTTGATGAATGCGGTGTAGGCGTTGCGCTGCCTTTCCAGTTCGTCACCGCTGTAGCAGTTCTGGAGACCGAGCACCGACTCGTTGCCGACGTTCCACATGAGGACGCCCGGGTGGTTTCTGTATGTGTCGACCCACTTGGCGAACTCGGTGAGCGACGACGACTTGTACGCGTCGTCGGTCAGGTAGTTGACGCAGCCGCCGCTGCCCGGACCGCCGCCCGGCTGGAGCCAGAAGCCGCTCACCACCCGGATGCCGTTGGCCGCGGCGGCGTCCAGCAGCGGCTTGGAGGAACCGTCGGTCCCCCAGGTGCGGATGGTGTTGACGCCCATCGACCTCAGGTCGGGCAGGTATCGTGCCGCGTCGGCGACGGACGGGCCCCAGGTCAGGCCCTTGACCTGGTACGGCTTGCCGTCGACGGCCAGTTGCCAGTTGCCCTGCGAACCGGTGACCCGGACGGCGCCGCCGGTGGCCGGGGGCGGGCCGGTGGTGCCGTAGACCTGGAACTCCCACAGGGAGTAGCCGTACCCGCCGGCGCGGGCGGTGCCGTACATCCGGACGTACCGTCCGGAGCCCGAGACGGTCAGCTCGTCCGTGCCGCCGTCGCCGTCGGAGACGGTCTTGAGGGTGCGCCAGTCGGTCCCGTTGTCGGAGGCCTGGATCTCGTAGGCCTTGGCGTAGGCGGACTCCCAGGTCAGCACGACCCTGCTGAGGCCGGCGGTGGCTCCCAGGTCCACCTGGATCCACTGCGGGTCGCGCCATTCGCTGGCCCAGCGGGTGCCGGTCAGGTTTCCGTCCACGGCGGCCGAAGCGGCGTAGGCGTCACCCTCGTGGGATGAGGCGGTGGCGCTCCTGCCCTGCGAAAGAAGGGACTCGGCGGCTCGGGCGGGGGGCGCGGTCAGCATCACGAGCGACGACGCCAAAAGGGCGAGAAGAGTGATCAGCAGCGTGCCCGGACGTGGTCTCGCGGGCAGGGCTGCGCAAGCTCTGTGCACATTCTCTCCTGGCAGAAGAGTGAGGGATCGGTGTCCCGTAACCGAATGGGAGAGCGCTCTCCCAGGAGAGTGACGTGTACCCGCTCAGCTGTCAACGAGCGTGACGGGTCCGGTTCCACCGAACACCGCGGGCGCCCGGAATCCGGACGCCGCTCCCCCACCCGCGGTACGGACCGCCCTACGGCGCGAGGCTCCTGGCCTCCACCCGCCGCTCCGCGCGGTCGCCTGCTCCGGCTCCTCCGGCTGCTCGCGCGGCGGCGTGCAGCGAGCGCAGGGCCAGCAGCAGGAAGCCGATGTCGTCGAGGTAGACGGGATCCGGCAGCAGGTCGACGGGCGACACCGTGTAGATCACCGCGGCCCAGAACAGTGCCTTGTCGCGCAGCGGGATCCCCGCGTCGGCCAGCAGCTTCCTGGCACGCAGGACCCGCAGCAGGAGAACGCCGGCGACGCCCACGGTGAGCAGCACGAGAGCCGCGCCGATGACGATCCAAGCCGTGGTGTCCATACCTCATCGTGTACCCGCCGTGCCGGAAAACACCAGGCGAGGGCGGTGACCCGCGGTGTGACGATGCCCTCGCCGCTATCCGCGGTCCTTGGCCCCCCTGCGCGAGCGCCGCTTCAGAGCGCGTCGCTCGGTCTCGTCCAGACCACCCCACACACCGGCGTCCTGACCGTTCTCCAGGGCCCACCGCAGGCACTCCTCCCGTACGGGGCAGCCTCGGCACACCCCCTTGGCGTCCTCGGTCTGCACCACCGCGGGGCCGGTGCTCCCGATGGGGAAGAACAGGTCGGGGTCCTCGTCGCGGCAGGCCGCTTGTGTGCGCCAGTTCTCCATGGGTCTCACTCTCCTGACGGTCGTATTGGTCCGTTCGGCTCCCTACGCTGCGGGTGACCGCCCTCGGGCTTCCGAAACCCCCTGCGGCACCCGCTCCGCAGTCCTCGAAGCTGCGGGGGTGGTGGCTCAGGGGCGACCATGGGAGACAGCGGGCCTGCGCCCGGGCGCGATGACGGCATGGGGAAGGATCGTCCGTGGGCGGCACTGATGACATGCGGACCGGTTGGGGCGATGCCCGCCGGGAGGGCGTGCACCGCTCCCCCGAGGGGGGTCTGCTGGACGTCCTCGGGGTGGCCGCCATGGTGCTGGACACCGAGGGACGCATCGTGCTGTGGAGCCCCCAGGCGGAGCAGCTGCTCGGGTACGCGCCCGACGAGGCCCTGGGCCGGTTCGCCGCCCGGATACTGGTCGACGAGAAGCACTTCGAGCTGGTGCTGAGGCTGTTCACCGAGGTGATGAGCAGCGGAGAGGTGTGGGCGGGCGTCTTTCCCGTACGGCACAAGAACGGCACCTCCAGGCTGCTGGAGTTCCGCAACATGCGGCTGCAGGACGACCGCGGCGACTTCTACGCGCTGGGGCTGGCCGCGGACGGGGTGACGCTGCGCGAGGTCGAACGCGACCTCGCCCTTTCCGTGCGGCTGGTCGACCAGTCGCCGATCGGTCTGGCGGTCCTGGACGGCGATCTGCGCTATCTGGCCGCCAATCCCGCGCTGGAGCGGATGGACGGGCTGAGTGCCGCCGAGCACCTGGGCCGCCGGGTGGAGGAGGCCTTGCCGTTCCTGGACTCCGAGACCATCGAGGCGGCGATGCGCGAGGTCCTCAGGAGCGGTGTGCCGCAGGTGTCGCACGAGGTGGCGGGCCGCACACCGGCCGAACCGGACACCGACCGTGCCTGGCAGGTGTCGCTGTACCGGCTGGACGACTCCGGCGGCCGGGTACTCGGGATCGCCGTCTCGCTGATCGAGGTGACCGACCGCTACCGGGCGGCCGCCGAGGCGGAGCGCGCCCGGCACCGTCTGGCACTGATCGCCGACGCATCGGTGCGCATCGGCACCACGCTGGATCTGGAGCAGACGGCCCTGGAGCTGGCCGAGGTCACCGTCCCCGAGCTCGCCGACGTGGCCGCGGTCGATGTCCTGGACAATGTCCTGAAGGGCCGCCCCGGCGTGACCGAGGGACCGCTCCTCATCCAGGCCCTGGCTGTCGTCGCCGCGCGGCCGAGCCCCGTCGTGGAGGCGGCGGATCCGCCGGGCCACGCCGCCCGGTACGGCGCCGACCGGCTGATCACCCGCTGTGTCCGGACCGCACGTCCGGTCCGGGAGCCGTACCTCGACGCGGGGATACTCGCGCGCATCGCCCGTGACAGCCGTTCGGCCGCGCTGCTCGCCCAGGCGGGTGCGCACTCCTACCTGGCGGTGCCGCTCATCGCGCGGGGCGAGGTCCTGGGCGCGATCGACCTCATCCGGACGGACAATCCGCTGCCGTTCACGGAGGACGACGAGGTGCTGGCGTGCGAACTCGCAGCCCGTGCGGCCATCGGCATCGACAACGCGCGGCTGTACCGGCAGCAGAGAGAGACCGCGCTCACCCTCCAGCGCAGCATGCTGCCGCGCGACCATCACGATCCGGTGGGTCTGGAGGTCGTGTCCCGCTATCAGCCGGCCGCTTCGCGGTACGAGGTCGGCGGGGACTGGTTCGACGTCATCGGGCTGCGGCACGGGCGGACCGCGCTGGTGGTGGGCGACGTGATGGGCAGCGGCATCAACGCGGCCACCACGATGGGGCGGCTGCGTACTGCCACCCAGACCCTGTCCAGGCTCGGCCTTCTGCCCGCCGAGGTGCTGGGGCACCTCGACGAGATCACCGCAGATCTGGACCCGTCCTTCGCCACCTGTGTGTACGCGGTGTACGACCCGGCCGCCGGCCGGTGCCGGGTGAGTACCGCCGGTCATCTCCCGCCGGTGCTGATCCCGAGGGGCGGTGCGCCGCGACTGCTCGATCTGCCGGCGGGCGCGCCGCTCGGTGTGGGCGGTGTGCCGTTCAGCGACGTCGACTTCCCGCTCGGGCCCGGCGACCGGCTCGTGCTGTACACGGACGGGCTGCTGGAGACCCGGGACGACGACATCGACAGCAGGCTGGAGACCCTGCTCGGGCTGTTGCGCGATCCGGACCCGTCGTTGGAGGAGTCCTGCGACCGCTTGCTGCGCGAGCTGCGCGACCCCCAGGGCCATGACGACGTGGCCCTGCTGGTGGCCCGGGTGCGTGACTGAGCCCGGTGGCCCTGGTGCGTTGCCGGGACCCGTGGCCCGGGTGCGCGACCAAGGCCCAGGGCCCCCGTGCGTTGCCGGGACCCGTGACGCGGGTGCGCGACCAAGGCCCATGGCCCCCGTGCGTTGCCGGGACCCGTGGCCCGGGTGCGTGACCGAGACCCAGGGCCCCAGTGCGTGACGGAGCCCCGTGACGCGGGTGCGTGACCGCGACCGGGTGGGTCAGTGGGCGCACCTGCGGTGCCGGCGGCAACACTTCGCTGCGCTGCCGGCCCGGCGTGTGCCCGCACCGAGGAAACCCAGCCCGATGCCGAACATCCAGGAATCCTTTGCCAGCGGGACGCCGTCCTGGCTCGGGCGCAGGCTGCCGGGCTCACGCATCCCGGGCACCCGCAGATAGAGTCCGAGCAATCCACCGGAGAAGCCGGTGAGAGCGAGTCCGGCAAGCCTGGTCGGCACGAAAGGGACCAGCAGGCTGCTGCCGACCGCGATCTCGGACCAGGCCAGCAGCCGGGTGAACCGGTCGGGCTCGATCTTCTTGAGGAACGGGTAGGCCGTGCAGGCCATGCCGTGCAGGCCCTGCTGGGTCGCTTCGTCCGCCTTGAGCTTGCCCAGGCCGGAGTTGAGAATGAACGCGCCGGTGGCGATGCGCGGCGGCAGGTCGCGAGGTTCGGGCAGCGGCAGCATGGGCGCCTCCACGTTTCAGGTTGTCGGCCCCTGGTCGAGCATAGCCAGCGGGCACCCCGGGCGCGCGCAGAGCACAGCCGCCGACCGGGACCTGTCCCGGACGGATCGCCCGTCCCGCCCCGTCCCGCCCGGTCCTGCACGGGGGCTCTGCGCGTTGTCCGGGCCGCCCGATGCGGCCGCACCACGGGACCGCACCACCGGGACCGGAGCGCGCCAGGTGGCGCATGCTCCGGCCCCGGCTCCGGTCAGGCGCCGCCGCCGGCCTGCTCCGTCCGGACCACGCGGGCCGCCGTGACGAGGTTCTCCAGGGAGGCCCGGGTCTCGGGCCAGGCCCTGGTCTTCAGCCCGCAGTCGGGGTTGGCCCACAGACGCTCCGCGCCCAGGGCGGCGAGGCCGGTGCGCAGCAGGGCCGCCGTCTCGTCGGCACTCGGCACCCGGGGCGAGTGGATGTCATAGACCCCGGGGCCCGCCTCGCGCGGGTAGCCGTGGTCGGCTAGTTCCCGGGCGACCTCCATGTGGGAGCGGGCAGCTTCCAGGCTGATGACGTCGGCGTCGAGGTCGTCGATGGCGTTGATGATGTCGCCGAACTCCGCGTAGCACATATGGGTGTGGATCTGGGTCTGCGGCCGTACGCCGCCGGTCGTCAGGCGGAACGCCTCGGTGGCCCACGCCAGGTATGCGGCGTGCTCGGCGGCCCGCAGCGGCAGGGTCTCGCGGAGGGCGGGTTCGTCGACCTGGATGACCGACGTGCCGCCCGCCTCCAGGTCCCCGACCTCGTCGCGCAGGGCGAGGGCGACCTGGCGGGCGGTCTCGGCGAGTGGCTGGTCGTCGCGGACGAACGACCAGGCGAGCATGGTGACGGGCCCTGTGAGCATGCCCTTCACGGGGCGCGCGGTCAGCGACTGTGCGTACGCGGTCCGGCGGACGGTCATCGGGTCCGGCCTTGAGATGTCGCCGACGAGCACCGGGGGACGGACGTAGCGGCTGCCGTAGGACTGGACCCAGCCGTGCCGGGTGGCGAGGTAGCCGGTGAGCTGTTCGGCGAAGTACTGGACCATGTCGTTGCGTTCGGGCTCACCGTGCACCAGGACGTCCAGCCCGGTCTCCTCCTGGAAGGCGATCACTTCGCGGATCTCCGCCTCGATCCGCTTGTCGTAGCCGGGGCCGTCGAGCCGCCCGGCCCGCAGGTCGGCCCGAGCGGTGCGCAGTTCGTCCGTCTGCGGGAAGGAGCCGATCGTGGTGGTCGGCAGCAGTGGGAGTCCCAGGTGCGCGCGTTGGAGCAAGGTCCGCTCGGCGTACGGCTGAGAGCGACGGCCGTCCGCATCGGTGACGGCCGCGGCGCGGGCCCGCACGGCCGGGTCGCGGGTCAGTGCGGATCCCGCGCGGGATGCCAGTCCTACCCGGTTCTCTGCGAGTTCGGCGGCGATGGCTCCGGTTCCGCGCGCGAGACCGCGGGCGAGGACGACGAGTTCGGTGGTCTTCTGGCGAGCGAAGGCGAGCCATCGGACGATCTGCGGGTCGATGCCGCGCTCGGCTGCGGCGTCCAGCGGTACGTGCAGCAGTGAGCAGGAGGCCGAGACGTCCACCCGGCCGGCGAGACCGAGGAGGGTGCCCAGCGTGGCGAGCGACTTCTCCAGGTCGTTGATCCAGATGTTGCGGCCGTTGACGACGCCCGCGACGAGCCGCTTGCCGGGCAGACCGCCGGCGGCGGCGAGATCGGCGAGGTTGGCGGCGCCGGATTCGGTGAAGTCGAGGGCCAGTCCGTCGACCGGAGTCCGGGCCAGGACGGGCAGTGCGTCGCCGAGCCGCCCGAAGTAGGAGGCGACCAGGAGCTTCGGCCGGTCTTCGAGGCCGCCGAGCCGGTGGTAGGCGCGGTCCGCGGCGTCCAGTTCCTCGGGCGTGCGGTCCTGGACGAGGGCGGGCTCGTCGAGCTGCACCCATGAGGCTCCCGCCGCCCTGAGGTCGGCGAGCACATCGGCGTAGACGGGCAGCAGCCGGTCCAGCAGTGACAGCGGGTCGAAGCCGGCGGGGGCGCCCGGGGCCGCCTTGGCCAGCAGGAGGTAGGTGACGGGACCGACGAGGACCGGACGGCCCGTCAGGCCGAGGGCGGCGGCTTCACGGAACTCGGCGACCTGCCTGGACGAGTCGGCGGCGAACACGGTGTCCGGGCCCAGTTCGGGTACCAGGTAGTGGTAGTTGGTGTCGAACCACTTGGTCATCTCCAGCGGCGCGGTCTCCCGGCTGCCGCGGGCCATCGCGAAGTAGCCGTCCAGCGGCTCGGCCGCCACGGCGGCCCGGTGCCGTTCCGGGATCGCGCCGACCATGACGCTGGTGTCGAGGACGTGGTCGTACAGGGAGAAGTCACCGGTCGGAACTTCTCCGATGCCGGCGGCGGCGAGTTCCTCCCAGTTGGCCCGGCGCAGGGCGGCGGTGGTCTCCCGCAGGGCTTCGGCGGTGACGCGGCCGTTCCAGTAGCCCTCCACCGCCCTCTTCAGTTCGCGGTGGTGGCCCTGGCGGGGGTAGCCGTACACGGTGGCGGTTGCCGTCGCCGAGGCGGATTCGGATGTCACGTAGCTCTCCTTCGCGAGCGTGTCTCCTGCGGATCCCGGATCGGGACGCGGGCGCGAAGGGGTGACGGACCGGGCGGATCACCGCACCGTTTCGGTGCCCGTCCACCCGCTGTCTGCCGCCGACCCGCCCACGAGGTCACCGAGATCTCCGCATCCGAGGGTTCGGGTGCGGGCAACGGGCAGGTCTTCGGACTCGCGGGCACGTCTGCCGGGGCAGACTCCTACTGGCCGTCGCTTCCCGGGCCCTTCGGGTCCAGTGCGTATGACGGCGGTCGTTCCCGCTCACCGCTGCGGGGCAGTCCCGGATTCCCACCGGGTTCCCTCTTGCGACGCGCCTGCCTGGCGGACAGGGCGAACCAGCTGCACATCCCACCCTAGAGGACTGCCGCGCACACCACGCCGTTGTTCACATTCCGGACCTACGGATGAGACGGACGCCGGCTCGGGACGTCGGCCATACTGATCACGGCGGGAACGGAGAGGCGGAACAGTGGTCCAACAACAAACGGAATACGACGTCTTGGTGGTCGGCGGCAGCGGGGTGGACACGATCGTCCGCGTCGACTCCCTGCCGGTCCCGCTCGCCGACTCGGTGATGGTCGGACCGATCGAGGAGTGGCCAGGTCACACCGGGGGCAACGTCGCCCTCGGCGCCCGCGCGCTGGGGCTGGATGTCGCGCTGCTCGACTGCATCGGCGACGACTGGACCGGTGCGCAGGTGCGCGAGCGGCTGGCCAAGGGCGATGTGGAGTTCCACCCGCTGATCTCGGCGGCAGGCACCCGCCGTGCGGTGAACCTGGTGGACGCGACGGGCCGGCGGATGTCGTTCTACGACGCCCGTGACCCGGAGGACCTGCGGATGCCGCAGGACTTCTACCTTCCCCGGCTGCGGCGTGCCCGCCACGTCCATCTGTCCATCATGAACTTCACGCGTTTCCTCTACGACGACATCGAGGCCCTGGGCATCCCGGTCTCCACCGATCTGCACGACTGGGACGGACTGGGCGACCATCAGCGGGAGTTCGCCCTCAGGTCCGATCTCGTCTTCTTCAGCGCGGCGGCGACGGGCGACCGCACGCCCGCGGTGATGCGGGAGATCCTGCGCGAGGGCCGCGCGGGCACGGTGGTCGCCACGGACGGCGCGGCGGGGTCGTACGTCCTCACCCGTGACGGCGGGCAGGACCCGGTCCACGTTCCGGCGACGGTTCCGCCGTCGCCGGTGGTGGACAGCAACGGTGCGGGTGACGCCTTCGTCACCGGCTTCCTCTACGGACGGCTCGACGGCCGGGACGCCCTGGGGTCTGCCCGGCTGGGTGCGGTGGCCGGCGCCCACGCATGCACGGCCCCGGGTTCGACCGCCATGATCGGCCGCGAGGCCCTGCTGGCGGCGGACGGCGGTTCGTAGTCCCGGAGTGTGCGCGTGCCCCGGCGGGCCGGAGTCACCGGCCCGCCGGGGCACGCGCTGTGCGGCTGAAGTGCCGCTGGTTCCGCGCTACTTCAGGTACGGACCCGCTGTGCCGATCTTGCCCGGGCCGTTCAGCACGTAGACCCGCATGTTGCCCTTGCCGGGTGCGGCGACGGTGAGCTTTCCGCCGGTGACGACCTGTGTGTCACCGGTGACGGCGTCCTTGTACGTGCCGTTGGGGATCCCGGTGTACGAGGCCCCACCGGTGACGGTGACGAGGGCGAAGCTGTCCGTCGTGCCACTGGTGTAGCGGCGCTTGTACGCCATCTGCCCGGTGATGCCCTCGGTGGAGTACTGGCCCATCTGCAGGGCGGGCACGGCCCGGCGGATCTCGTTGAGCCGCTGGACGTGCTTGACCAGGGGCTGGGACAGCGTGTTGGCGACCTCACCGGTGGCGGAGTCGACCTTGGCGAACTCCGAGGACGTGACGTCGCCCGCGAGGTGGTCACCGTAGTAGGCGCGTCCGGTGGTGGCCAGCGGGCAGCTGGGCCCGCAGTCGATCTTCTTGCCGGCCTGGAACTCGATCTCCGAACCGTAGTAGAGCGTCGGGATGCCGCGGAAGGTCCACATCAGGGCCATGTTCTCGGCCCAGGCCTCGGTGCCGCCCGCGTAGCGCTCGCTGCTCTTGTTGGGGCCGTAGTCGTGGCTGTCGACGTAGACGACGTTGTACGTGGCGTCGTTCGTCGAGTCGTCGGAGTCCTTGCCGTTGTTGTACGCGTTCGTGGCGTCACCGAAGTTCATGTGCATGCGCATGTCGATGATGTTCATGCCGGAGAACTGGCTGTGGTCGGGGGTGTGGTAGGTGTTGCCGTCCAGGAACGCGTTGGTGGACGTGGGCTGCGACCCGGTACCGAGCTGCTCCTCGTAGTTGTACATCTCCAGTGCGGCCTTGGTGTCGTCGGCGTCGTACTCCTTGCGCTCCTTCCAGGTGAAGAACTGCGCGGAGTGGTTGACCGAGCCGCGGTTCCACTTGTCGTTGACGAACGCGCCGACCTCGCCGAAGACCAGGAAGTTCTTCGCGGCCTCGGCACCGAACTGCTGGGTGACGCGCTCCTGGATCGCGGGCAGGAAGCGGCGGTTCCAGGTGGTGCGTGGGATGTGGACGGCCGTGTCGATGCGGAAGCCGTCGACACCCATGTCGATGTACTTGTTGTACGCGCCGATCAGGTAGTTCTGGACCGGTGCGGATTCGGTGTTGAAGTCGGCCAGGTCCTCGTGCAGCCAGCAGGAGCGGGAGTCCTCGCCCTCCCAGTTGCCCAGCCAGCAGTTGTGGTAGTACTCCTTCGGGAACATCCCCGATGTCGGGTTCGGCCACTGGCAGTTGTAGATCTTGTAGCCCTCGGGAGAGGTGGCTCCGGTCGGCTTGCCCCAGTTGAGACAGGTGTTGCCCGCGGGCTCGGCCGTGGACCACAGGTCACCGTTGTAGTACGACTTACCGGTCTTGGGGTCGACGGTCAGTCCGTCGTACTCGAAGCCCTCGTTCTTCTCGTCGTAGTACCAGCTCCACTGGCTGTCACGGACCCCGTAGACGGTCGGGGTGTACAGGCCCTTGGCTCCCCAGCGCGAGGAGTGGTTGTAGACGACGTCCTGGTAGATCTTGATGCCCTTGGCGTGGGCGGCGTTGATGAGGTCCTGGTACGAGGCTCCGGCGGACTCGAGCCGGGGGTCGACCTTGTAGAAGTCGTAGCCGTGGTAGCCGTGGTAGTCGTAGTCGGACCGGTTCAGGACGACCGGGGTGATCCAGATGGCCGAGAAGCCGAGTCCCTTGATGTAGTCGAGCTTCTTGACCAGGCCCTTGAAGTCGCCGCGGAACATGGGGTCGTTGTTGGCCGCGTTGCCGGACTTCACGTCCTGGCTGCCGCCCCGGTTGTTGCTCGCGTCCCCGTCGTTGAAGCGGGCCGTCAGGACGAAGTAGATGGGGTCCTTGCGCGGGTCGGTGCCCAGCGGCTTGCCCTGGCCGGCGGCCGGCGGCTTGTCTCCCGTGGTGGCCTTCGCGGCCACGGAGGCCGCGGAGGTGTTGCCCGCCGCGTCGGCCGCCTTGACCGTGTAGGTGTAGGCGGTGTTCTCCTCCAGGTTCGACTCGGAGAGCACGGTCGAGCTCACATCGGTGACGACGCTGCCCTTGGTCCCTCCGGTCCGGGCGACCTGGTACTTGGTCACCTTCTTGTTGTCGGTGGAGGGTTCCCAGGTCAGGACCACCCCGACGCCGTCGGCCTTGGCCGTCACGCCCGTGGGCACGGTCGGCGCCTCGGTGTCCGGTGTCTCGGCGACGCACGGGTCCTTGGCGTCCTTGGCGACGGTCCGGTCCTTCACGGTGCTGACCCCGGCGGAGAGCGTGTAGTTGCCGCCGTTGTTGTTGTCCCAGACGCCGTTGCCGTTGTTGAACGCGGCCTGCATCGAGGTGGCGGTGCCGAGGTCGACCGTCTTCTTCACCCAGCCGGTGCAGGCGGACTCCATGCCGACGCCGGGCACCGCGGTCCAGGAACCGCCCGCGGGCTGGTAGTGCAGGTTGGTGGTGGTCCAGCCGACGGTGGCCGTCGAGTAGTAGACCGAGGCGGTGTTCGCCGTAGCGTCGGTCGGGCTCGGACTCGGGTCCGGGTCGGTGCCACCGGCGCACGGGTCGCTGTGCGCCACGACTCCGTCCTTGACGGTGACGTTCCCGCTGCCCAGGTCGTAGTTCTTGCCCGCGTTGTTGTCCCAGACACCGGAACCGTTGTTGAAGGTCGCCTGCAGCCCTTGTGCGGTACCGAGCGGCACGGTCTTCTTGACCCAGTCGGTGCAGGCGGCCTCCATCGCCACGCCGGGCACCGCGGTCCAGGAACCGCCGTCCGGTGCGTAATGGAGGTTGTAGGCCGCCCAGCTCTTCGTCTTGGTGTAGTAGAAGACGGTTGTGGAGGTCTCCGAAGCGGCGACGGGCTTCGCGTCCAGGCCGGACGTGGCGGGCAGCGCGGTGAACAGGCCGAGCACTGCGGCCGCGGCCGTGGCTGCCGCGAGGGGGCGTCTCAGCAGCCGGTGAGGGGTGCGTTTCATCGGTGTCTCCAGGGAAGGGCCACGGCGACGGCGAAGCCGTGGCGTCCAGGACGCAGGAGTCGGGGACCTGCGCCGTCCCGCCGGAAACCCTGACGCGCCTCAAGGTCCTAGCGATGGGGGTGCGTTCCGACTGAAAGATCAGCCGGAATTTTGCTGCAATCTCTTGCAGCTGGGAAGTTACCGGCACATGACAAGGCCGTAAAGGGGTTCGACGCCACCTGACACGCCCTCTTTAAAACGGAGGGGGACATTCCACGCCGGGCGGCCGCCCTCGCTCCGCCCGGCGGACCGCCGCCGTTCAGATCGGCACGGTCAGCTGCGCCTGAAGGTGGGCGCGCAGCACACCCACCATGTCCGTCCTGCAGCCGCTGAGGAGCCACTGCGTCTGGAGTCCGTCCATCAGTGCGATCAGCTGCTGCGCAGCCTCGTCGGGGTCGATCCCGTCCCGCAGGACCCCCGCGTCGCGGGCTTCCGCGTACGAGACCGCGGTGTTCAGGACCAAGTCGCGGTACCGCTCGACGAAATAGGCGTGGGCCGGGTGCTCGGCAGAGGTGGCCTCGGCCGCCAGCACGGAGAACAGTTCGACGATTCCCCGCCGTTCGGCGTTCAGCACGGCAAGGTCGACCAGCCGGCGCAGGCAGTCCACGCCCCTGGGGCCGCCGACGGAGAACAACTCCCCGTCCACCTCGTCGCGGTGTTCGAGGACCGCGAGCAGCAGTGACCCCTTCGTGGGGAAATGGTGCAGCAGACCCGGGTGCGAGATGCCGCAGCGGGTCGCGATCACGCGCAGCGAGGCACCCCGGTAGCCGACCTCTCCGAACATGGCCATCGCCTGGTCGAGGATCTCCACGCGCTTCGCGCGGCCCTTCGCGTAGCCACGACGCGCCTCACCCGTCACTCGCCACTCTCCCGGTCATGTCGGACAGCACCCCTGCGTACCGTCGCACACTCACATACTTACCACCCGGTCGGGATTCAGCGTACGGTGGATCCCTGCGGCTGAGTTGTGCCGTGCCGCGCCATCCCGCCGACGCTGTGAAAGGAACTCCCGTGGGCTCCTCCCTGCCCTACCTCGACCCCGCACTGTCCGTCCCGGAGCGCGTCGCCGACCTCGTCGGCCGGATGACGCTGCCCGAGAAGGTCGGCCAGATGCTCCAGCTGAACGCGAAGGACGGGGTGCGGCCCCTCATCGAGGAGATGCACGCGGGGTCGATCCTGCATGCCTCCCCCGACCGGGTCCTGGAGGCGGCCGCGCTCACCGAGCGGACCCGGCTGCGGATTCCGCTCCTCGTCGCCGAGGACTGCATCCACGGTCACTCGTTCTGGGAGGGTGCCACGATCTACCCCACCCAGCTCGGCATGGCGGCGACCTGGGACCCGGAGCTCGTGCAGCGCATCGCCCGGGCGACGGCCGTCGAGGTGGCCGCGACCGGGGTCCACTGGACGTTCTCGCCGGTCCTGTGCATCACCCGGGACCTGCGCTGGGGCCGCGTGAGCGAGACGTTCGGGGAGGACCCCTTCCTCATCGGCGAGCTCGCGTCGGCGATGGTGCGCGGCTACCAGGGCGACGGGCTGGACGACCCGACGGCGATCCTCGCGTGCGCCAAGCACTTCGCGGGATACTCCGAGACCCAGGGAGGCCGGGACGCCAGCGAGGCCGACATCTCGCGGCGCAAGCTGCGTTCATGGTTCCTCCCGCCGTTCGAGCGGGTCGCCCGCGAGGGCTGCCGGACGTTCATGCTCGGCTACCAGTCCATGGACGGGGTCCCGGTCACGGTCAACAACTGGCTGCTGAACGAAGTGCTGCGCGGTGAGTGGGGCTACACCGGAACGCTGGTGACCGACTGGGACAACGTCGGCCGCATGGTGTGGGAGCAGCATGTGTACGCCGACCACACGCAGGCTGCCGCCGCCGCCGTCCGCGCGGGCAACGACATGGTGATGACGACGCCGGCCTTCTTCGGCGGGGCGCAGGAGGCGGTCGCCGCAGGCACGCTCGACGAGGCGGAGATCGACGCGGCGGTCCGGCGTGTCCTCACGCTCAAGTTCGAGCTGGGCCTGTTCGAGAATCCACGCCACCCCGACCGTGAGCGCCAGGCCGCGGTCATCGGCAGCGCGGGCCACGCCGGGCTGAACCTCGAAGCGGCGCGCCGCTCGCTGGTGCTGCTGGCCAACGACGGCACGCTGCCGCTGGCCGGCGGGTTCGAGGCCGGTACCGACGGCCGCGCGGTCGCCGGGGACGGGTCCGCGCCGCGCACGGTCGCCGTCATCGGGCCCAACGCCGACGACGCGCAGACTCAGCTCGGCGACTGGGCGGGTTCCTCGGGCCAGGCGGACTGGCTGCCGGAAGGGCATCCGCGCGCCATGATCCGTACGGTGCTGGACGGCTTCCGCGAGCAGGTGCCGGACGGCTGGACCGTCACGCACGCGCGGGGGGCCGACATCCTGACCGTGGGCACGGACCCCGAGGGCGCCTTCTTCCCCGACGGGCAGCCGCGGCCCGAGATCGTCGTCCCGGCGGAGCCGTCCGAGGCCATGATCGCCGAGGCCGTCGCCGCGGCGGAGGCCGCCGACTACGTCGTCGCGGTCGTGGGTGACCGCATCGAACTCGTCGGTGAGGGCCGCTCCACCGCGACCCTCGAGCTGATCGGCGGCCAGGTCGCGCTGCTCGACGCGCTCGCGGCGACGGGCAAGCCGCTCGTCGTGGTCGTCATCAGTTCCAAGCCCCTCGTGCTGCCGCCGTCCGCGCACGGCGCCGCGGCGATCGTGCACGCCTTCAACCCTGGCATGTGCGGCGGCCGGGCCGTCGCCGAACTCGCACTCGGTCTCATCGAGCCCTCCGGCCGGCTGCCCATCTCCTTCGCGCGTCATGCGGGGCAGCAGCCGACGTACTACAACCAGGTGCGCGGCCAGCACGGCACCCGGTATGCCGACCTGACACAGCGCCCGGCGTTCGTCTTCGGCGAGGGACTCAGCTACACGACGGTCACGTACACGGATCTGGAGGTGCTCACCGACGTCCTCGGCGCGGGTGACACGCTGCGCGCGCGTGTCGTCGTCCGCAACACCGGTGAGCGTCCCGTGCTGGAGACCGTGCAGGCGTACGTCAGCGACACGGTGACCTCCGTGACCTGGGCGGAGAAGGAGCTCAAGGCCTACCGTCAGGTGCCCCTGTCCCCCGGCGAGTCCCGGGAGGTCGTCATCGAACTGCCGGTCGCCGAGTGCACGCTCGTGGACGCCGAGGGCAGGCGGATCGTCGAGCCGGGCGCGTTCGAGCTCCTCGTCGGTCCGTCGTCCCGCGACGATGCCCTGCTGCGGGCGGGGTTCAGGGTCAAGGACTGAGGTCCCTGGGCGCCGGGCTTCCGGCGGCGGGTGACTCGCCGTCAGGCGGTCACCCGCCGGGATAGCCCAACCGGGGCCCGGCAGTGGCCCGGCGGCATGTCGTGGGAGCTCCTCACGGCAGGCCGCCTACTGTCACCGGCACGGAACCTGGGAACGGGTGACGTTGCGGTATCGGCGCTGCGGGCCGCTCCGGCGCCCCCTTCCCCCTCGATGACGACGTCACTCATGACGAAGTACGGGGAGTGGCATGCCGGACGTACAGCAGCGCCGACGGCCGGGGGTGGCCGCCCTGGTCTGTGGCCGTCGCACCAAATGGCTGGTCGTGGCCCTGTGGCTGATCGTCTTCGTCGTCGCGGCACCACTCGCCCAGAAGCTCACCGATGCCCAGGACAACGACGCCACCTCCTGGCTGCCGAGCAGCGCGGAGTCCACCCAGGTCCTGGAGAGCTCGAAGAACTTCAGGCCCGAGATCATCACCGCCGTCGTCGTGTACGCCCGTGCCGGTGGGCTGACCGGGCCGGACCGTGAGCGGATCGTCGAGGACACACAGCAGTTGCGCACACTGGACGCGCACGGCGTGCGGGGTGCCCAGACCCGTGGGCCCGTCTACGACGAGAAGACCGCGCCGTCGGCCGCGCAGGTCTTCGTCCCCATCACGATGGGTGAGGAGGGCTGGGAACAGATCGGCCCCGCGGTCGACGACATCCGGGAAGTCGTGGGCAGCAGCGGCGGCGGTCTCTCCGTGCACGTCACCGGCCCGGGCGGGGTGACGGCCGACTCCGCGGAGGCCTTCTCGGGCATCGACTCGACGCTGTTGTTCGCCGCGCTGGCCGTGGTGATCGTGATGCTGCTGATCACCTATCGCAGCCCCACCCTGCTCCTGCTGCCCGTGATCGCGGTCGTGGCCGCGCTGTTCAGCGCGCAGGCGGTGATCTATCTGCTCGCCGCCCATGCGGGGCTGACCGTGAACGGGCAGAGCGCGGGCATCCTCACGGTGCTGGTGTTCGGTGCGGGCACGGACTACGCCCTGCTGCTCGTGGCCCGTTACCGGGAGGAGCTGCGCCGGCACGAGGACCGCCACGAGGCGATGGCGCGGGCGCTGCACCGGGCCGGACCCGCGGTGCTGGCCAGCAGCGGCACGGTGGTGCTCGGCATGCTGGTGCTGCTGGTCGCGGAGATGAACTCGACCCGGGGGCTCGGGCCGGTGGCCGCGATCGGTGTGGCCGTCGCCCTGGTCGCCATGCTCACGCTCCTCCCCGCCCTGCTGGTGATCTTCGGCCGGTGGGTCTTCTGGCCGGTGATCCCGCACTTCGGCTCGCCCGAGCCGACCGAGCGCGGCTTCTGGGCGCGGATGGGCGAGCGGCAGGCGCGCCGCCCCCGCACGATCTGGATCATCACCGCCCTGGTGCTGGCCGCCCTGTCCCTGGGGCTGACCCAATTGCGCGCCTCCGGCCTCAGCAACGCCGACTCGTTCACCGGCAAGCCGGACTCGATCACCGGCCAGGAGGTCCAGGACCGGTACTTCCCCGGGGGCAGCGGCGATCCCCTGGTGATCGTCGCCGCGGCCGACCGCGCGACCGCGGTGCGGGCCACGGTCGCGACGACTCCGGGTGTGGTGCCCGGTTCGGTCGGCACGCCGCCCGGTGCCCGGCCGGAGGCGAACGGGCAGGTCATCCTCGAGGCGACGATGACCGATCCGGCGGACAGCGACGAGGCCAAGGACACGGTGGAACGCGTCCGCGACGCGGTGCACGCGGTACCGGGCGCCGATGCCCAGGTGGGCGGCAGCACCGCGGCGCTGCTCGACATGGACGCAGCGACCAGGCACGACAACCTGCTGATCATTCCGCTGGTGCTTCTGGTGGTGCTGATCATTCTCGGGCTGCTGCTGCGTGCGGTGGTGGCACCGGTGCTGTTGGTCGCGACCGTGGTGCTCTCGTTCGCCGCCGCGCTCGGCATCAGCGCGCTGGCCTTCCGTCATGTCTTCGACTACGCGGGCGAATCCACGGACTTCCCGCTGTTCGTCTTCGTGTTCCTCGTGGCGCTCGGCATCGACTACAACATCTTCCTGTCGACGAGGATCCGCGAGGAGGCGATCCTCCAGGGGACCCGGGCGGGTGTGGTGGCGGGTCTCGCCGCCACCGGAGCGGTGATCACGTCGGCCGGCCTGGTCCTCGCCGGTACCTTCGCGGCGCTCGGCACCCTGCCGGTCGTGGTCTTCGCGGAGATCGGGTTCGCGGTGGCCCTCGGTGTGCTGCTGGACACGTTCGTCGTACGGTCGGTGCTGGTCACCTCGTTGTTCCTCGACATCGGCCCGCGGGTGTGGTGGCCGAGCCGGCTGGCCCGCGAGGACGGCACGGCCGCGCGGGCGGCCGGGGCGCCGTCGCCGAAGGCGTAGCCGGACCGCCGGCGTCATGCCGGCGCGGGCCCGGGTGGTCAGCGCTCCGGACGGGGGTCGTCGCGGGTACCCCCGCCCGGAGGCCGCGCGGCCGGATCCGGTGCACCGGCGCCGGTCGTCTCCTCCGTCGGCCCGGCATCCGCGGCCCCCTCCCCCGCACCCGGCATCGCACCGTTTCCGCGCAGGCGTTCCAGGTCCGAGGGGCGCACCTGGATGACGAGCAGGGCGATCAGCGCGGCGACAACAGCGAAGATCGCCGCGGCGACGAAGGCGTTGGAGACGCCGGACGCGAGGACCTGGTCGCCCCACTGTCCGGGTAGCTGTCCGGTCCTGCGGAACTCTGCCAGCTGGGCCGGCGTCGCGTCCGCCAGGAACTTGGGCACCTGGTCGGTGGCCTCGTTGCGGCTTGCCGTACCGAAGACCGTGACGAGGATGGACAGGCCCAGCGATCCGCCCACCTGCTGTGTGGTGTTGAGGATGCCGGAGGCCGCACCTGCCTCCTTCGGCTCCACTCCCGAGACGGCCATCAGGGTCAGCGAAACGAACTGCAGTCCCATGCCCAGGCCGAACACCAGCACCGGGCCCAGCAGGCTGCCCAGGTACGAACTGTGGACGTCCGTCTGCGTCAGCCATCCCAGCCCGACGGCCGCGAGGACCGCACCGGTCACCATGAACGGCTTGGGTCCCCATTTGGGCAGCAGCTGGGAGGCGATGCCCGCGCCGACCGCGATGATGGCGCTGACCGGCAGGAAGGCGAGACCCGCCTTCAGCGGACTGAAGTTCAGGATGTTCTGCACGAACAGGGTCAGGAAGAAGAACATGCCGAACATCGCCGCGGCAAGGCTCAGCATCATTCCGTACGTGCCTGCGCGGTTGCGGTCGCGGAACATCCACAGCGGCGTGATGGGCTGCCGGGACCGGCCCTCGATCGCGATGAACGTGCCGAGCAGCAGCACGGCCGCGGCGAAGGCCCCCAGGGTGAGGGTGTCGCTCCAGCCGTCCTCGGAGGCGCGGATGAATCCGTAGACGAGGGCCACCATGCCCAGCGTCGCCGTGAGCGCACCCAGGAGGTCGAAGTGTCCGGGATGGCGTTCGGACTCCCGGATGTAGCGCGGCGTGGCGAGCACGATCAGCAGCCCGATGGGGATGTTGACGAAGAAGATCCACCGCCAGTCGAGCCATTCCACCAGCACCCCGCCCGCCAGCAGTCCGATGGCGCTGCCGCCCGCCGATACGGCCGCGAACACGCCGAACGCCCTGTTGCGCTCCGGCCCTTCGCGGAAGGTCGTCGTGATGAGCGACAGGGCGGTCGGCGAGGCGATCGCACCGCCGACGCCCTGCAGGGAACGCGCGGCGAGCAGTTGCCACGATTCCTGGGAGAGGCCACCGAGCAGGGAGGCGAAGACGAAGAGCGCGACGCCGAACATGAAGACTCTGCGTCGGCCGAGGATGTCGCCGAGGCGCCCGCCCAGCAGGAGCAGCCCGCCGAAGGTCAGGGTGTAGGCGTTGATGACCCAGGAGAGGTTCTCGGTCGAGAAGCCCAGCGAGGTCTGGATGTGCGGAAGAGCGATGTTCACGATGGTGATGTCGAGGACCACCATCAACTGGCAGGAGCAGATGACGAGAAGGGCGATCCCGCTGCGTCGTCCCTTCCTCGGGGATTCGGCAGCCCGTCGGGGTGTCGCGTGGGAGCCCGTCATGGGTTTGCTTGCCACTCAAGCCGTCAGTGAACGCAGTCGTTCACTCCCCCGACGGTAGCCCTGCCCGCGGGCCGCCGCCAATCGGGTCACAGGAGTCCGCCGGCACCGCTCGCCGTTCCCGCCCCGCCTCACCCGTCGCCGCTTCCGTCCGTGGGCGCGGCCTCACCCTTCATCGCCTGACAACGATGTCATACATGAGGGCCGGATCGCCGACGGCGGCCCGGGCAGCCGATGCCGCCCCGGCCGCCGTGTCCTCATTCGAACGCCGCCGCCGCTTCCTGGAGCGCTGCCGCCACCGCCTGCGGGGAGTCGGGCCCCGGCTCCCCCGGGCGATAGGTCACCGAGCGCAGCCGGCCCTGGAAACGGAAGGAGCGGTGGCGTTCGAACAGCGGCCACGAGACGGGTGACTTGCGGTCGATGCCGACGCTTATGCCCTGGAACGGGGCCATGCCGATCAGCTGGTGCACGCTCGGCGAAGTGGCCCGTACCTCTCCGTCGACGTCCACATTGAAACTCCAGCGCAGTCCCCGCTCCGCCGTGGCCGCGAGACGGATCACGTGCTCGCCGGGCGTCAGATGGCCTGCGTCGGTCTCGTGGAGCACGCCGTACTCGTTGTACGCGAGGCGGAGCCGGCCGTCCTCGACGTACAGGTTGTAGCCGCCGCCCTGGTCACCGTGCGAGACCAGGACGCCCTCCCCCGTCTCGTCGATCACGACGGCGATCTCGAAGGAGCGCAGCGCGACCAGCCGGGAGGAGCGGTAGCGCTCCAGTTCCGGGGTGCCGGGCAGCAGGGTCAGCGGACGGGCCAGCCGCTGTTCGGCAGGGTTGCGGCGGGCGAGCGCCCCGCTGCCGTCGGGCAGCGGGAATACGCCGTTGCGCCAGGCGGCTGCCTCCCAGGCGGCGGCCAGTTCCTTGACGAGGCCTGGCCGGTCGGCGGCCAGGTCGTGGATCTCGGTCGGGTCGGTACGGATGTCGTACAGGGCCCATTCGGAGTCGTCGTAGGGCGTGCCGGGCCGGTGCAGGGTGACGAGCTTGGTGCCGTCCCGGTAGTAGCTGCGGTTTCCGGTCATCTCGCAGTACTGCTCGGGATGGGTGGAGCCTTGTTCCGCGTCGGCGAGCACCGGGGCGAAACTGACGCCGTCCGGCTCCTGGAGCGTGACTCCCCGCCGGGTGGCGGGGCGCTCCAGCCCGGCCAGGCGCAGGAGGGTGGGGGCGATGTCGGTGACGTACTGGTACTGCGTCCGCAGACCGGGAGCGAGCCTGCCCTCGCGGGCACCCTTCGGCCACGACAGCACGAACGGGACGCGGACCCCGCCGGCGTAGGTGTGCCCCTTGTACAGGCGGAAGGGCGTGTTGGAGGCCATGCCCCAGCCGCGCGGGTAGTGCACCAGGCTGCGCGGGCCGCCGATCAGTTCCGGGTCGCGGTCGACGTCCGGGGTCCAGTCGCCCGGGAGGGCGGGGTGGTGGACGAAGCGGCTGAAGTAGGAGCGGGTGCCCTCGGCGCCGCCTTCGCCGGTTCCGCCGTTGTCGGAGGTGAAGACGATGACGGTGTTGTCGAGCTCGCCGAGTGCGTCGAGGGTCTCGGTGAGGCGGCCCAGATTCTGGTCGATGTTGTCGACGAGCGCCGCGTACACCTCCATGTAGCGCGCGTAGAGCTTCTGCTGCTCCTCGGTCAGGCTCGCCCAGGCGGGCACGTCGAGCCCGGCCTCGCTGTTGCGGTCGGGCAGTTCCGTGCCGGGCGGGAGGAGCCCGTCGGCGAGCTGGGCGGCGAAGCGGCGCTCGCGCAGTACGTCCCAGCCCTCGTCGTAGCGGCCCCGGTGGCGGGCGATGTCCTCCGCCTTCGCCTGGAGCGGGCCGTGGACGGCATTGTGCGCCAGGTAGAGGAAGAACGGCTTGTCGGGGTCGTGGGCGCGCAGCGACTTCACCATGGAGATCGCCTGGTCGGTGATGTCGTCGGTGTAGTAGTAGTCGTCGGGGAACTCGTCGATGTCCAGCGGGCTGTTGTCCCGGACGAGCTGGTGCGGATGGAAGAGACTGGTGAGTCCTTCCAGGACGCCGTAGTACTGGTCGAAGCCCTTGCGCAGCGGCCAGTTGTCCCGGTCGTCGGCGGCGTTGGACGCAGAGTCGCGGACCAGATGCCATTTGCCGACGGCGTAGGTGGCGTATCCGGAGTCATGGAGCAGTTCGGCGAGGGTGGGGATGTCGTCGGCGATCTCCATGCCGTAGCCGGGGAAGCCGGGGTCGGAGTTGGCGACCATGGCGTAGCCCACGCGATGCGGGTTGAGGCCGGTGAGGAGAGCGGCGCGGGCCGGTGAGCACAGCGGCATGGTGTGGTAGTTGCTGAGGCGTACGCCGTCCTCGGCCAGTGCGGTGAGGGTGGGGGTGGCGATCTCGGAGCCGAACGGGGCGATGTCGCTGTAGCCCATGTCGTCGACGAGCACGACGACGATGTTGGGGGCCTTGTCCCCCGGGGTGCGGGACGGGGGCCAGGACGGTTCGGACTCGGCGAAGGTGCGGCCGATGCGGCCGGGGAAGCCTTCGTAGGGGTCGCGTCGGGTGCGGGGCGTCATCGGCGTGCGTCTCCGTGGTCGTGCGTCGGGGCGGGCGGGAAGAGCCGGGCCAGTTCGTCGGCGAGGGTGGTGAGCTGTGCCCGGCCGGGGTGTCCGGCGAAGGCCGCGATCTGGAGAAGGGTGCCGGCGCCTCGCACCGTCAGCAGTTCGGTGTCGAGCAGGCCCGGCACGATGCGCCGGATCGCCTCGGTGGCCGCCGGCTCGGCCAGCAGCTGCGCCGGCGGTGTAAAGAGGTTGAGTGCCCCCTCGTTGAACTCGTCGGATCGTGCGGCGGGTTCGAGGGCCGCCTCCGCACGTTCGCACTGGGCGGCGACCAGGAGATGGGCCTCAGCCACCTCGCCGGGGTCGCGCGGAATTCGAGGCCGCGTCGAAGGTGAGCGTCTGCGGCTGTTTCGCCTCGGTGTCCAGGTGCGGGCGGTTCACCCAGTCCTGGCGCCACAGGTCGTTGCGGGTGGTCCGCAGGTCCTCGGGGATCTCGGGCTCCGCGACCTGCCCCTTCCAGGGGTCGCCCTCCTGGCCGCGGAAGAACTCCCAGGAGTTGTAGCGGCCGTGGTAGGTGGCGCCCCCGTCCTCCCAGTAGTGCTGGTGGTCACTGACGAGGTGGGTGCAGACGCCGTGCCGCTTGAGGATCTCGGGCATCGAGTCGTCGAACGGCTCCAGCGGCCCCCAGCCCCGGTGCAGGAAGTCGTGGCGTCCGGTGTGGAGTTCGCGCCGGGCCGGCCTGCACGGAATGGAGCCCGCGTAGCAGGTGTCGTAGGTGACCGTACGCTCGGCGAGGCGGCGGAAGTTCGGGGCGTGGATCCAGTCGTCGCCGTAGGGCGGCAGCAGATGCCGGTTGAGGCTGTCGAACATCACCATGACCGCTTTCACTGCCTGGTCCGTCCTTCCGGGAGGTCGCGCGCACAGCGGAAGCCGCCGTGGCCGGTCGAGGAGTCGGGGGTGTTGTGGGAGCGGGCGGCGACGCGGTAGCGGTTGCAGTACGAGGCGTGGCACAGGTAGGAGCCGCCGCGGATGACGCGTTCACCCGGTCCGGCAGCGTCTGCGCACCACTCCCAGACGTTGCCGGAGGTGTTGTGGAGGCCGTATCCGTTGGGTTCGTACGCGGTGACGGGGACCGTGCCCGTGCGGCCGCCCGGCCGGTCGGAGCGGTGCGGGAACGAGCCGCGCCAGATGTTGCACATCTCGCGTCCTCCGGGGGCGAGTTCGTCGCCCCACGGATAGCGGGCACCGTCGAGGCCGCCGCGGGCCGCGTACTCCCATTCGGCTTCGGCGGGCAGCCGCAGCCCGGCCCATCCGGCGTAGGCCAGGGCGTCGTCATGGGAGATGTGGACGACGGGGTGGTCGGCCCGGTCCGTGATGCCGGAGCCCGGGCCCTCGGGCGCCTCCCAGGACGCCCCCTCGACGCCGAGCCACCAGGGCGCGCCCGGCACCCGGCCGATCACGTGGCGCCCGGCGGCGGGGGCGAGGAGGAGGTGGAACACGTAGGAGCTGCCGTAGCGTTCGGCGTCCGTGCGGTAGCCGGTGGCCTCCGCGAAGACGGCCCAGTCGGCGTTGCTGACCGCGGTGGTGTCGATGGCGAACGGCGCCACGGTCACCTCGCGCACCGGCCCCTCCAGGTCGGCGGGGTAGCCCTCCCCGAAGGCGTCGCCCATCCGGAAGACCCCGCCTGGCAGTTCGGCCATGGCCCGGTGCGCGACGGAAGGTGGCGGGGCCGTGCGGCGCGCCGAAGGCAGCGGGAGGACGCCCGTACAGGGACGGCCGGGAGTGCAGCACGCGCTCACGCGAGCGCTCCGGTCTTCTGCGCCGCCACGGCACGGGCGGCCGGGGGCACGGGTTCGGGCGCCGCCGCCAGCAGGGCACGGGTGTACGGGTCGCGGGGGTGTTCGCAGACCTCGTCGGCACTGCCGGTCTCCACGATCCGGCCCTGGTGCATGACCGCGATGCGGTGGCTGACCTGCCGGACGACCGCCAGGTCGTGCGCGATGAAGACCAGAGCCAGGCCGAGGTCGCGCTGAAGGTCGGTGAGCAGGGCGACGATCTGCGCCTGGACGGAGACGTCGAGCGCCGAGACGGGTTCGTCGCAGATGAGGACGGAGGGTTCGGGGGCGAGAGCGCGGGCGATGCCGATGCGCTGACGCTGGCCGCCGGAGAAGGAGCGCGGACGGCGGTCGGCGACCGCCGGGTCCAGACCGGCCCGGCGCAGCAGTTCGGCCACCCGCTCCTCCCGTTCGTCCCGGTCGCCGAGGCCGAACGCGATCAGGGGTTCGGCGACGATCTCGCCCACCGTCATCCGCGGGTTGAGCGAGGCGTACGGGTCCTGGAACACCATCTGGACCTGGCGGCGCACCGCGTGCAGGGCGCGCCGTGAGGGCCGGGTGATGTCCTCCCCGCGCAGCCGGATGCTGCCGGCGTCGGCGGAGTGGGCGTGCGCCAGCACCCGGGCCAGGGTGGACTTCCCGGAGCCCGACTCCCCGACGATCCCGAGGGTCTCTCCTGCCGCCAGGGTCAGGGACACGCCGTCGAGTGCGGGGACCGGGTGCCGTCGGACACCGCGCGACTTGTACGTCTTGTGCAGTCCCTCCGCCTCCAGGACGACGGCGCCCGGGGCCGGCCGGTCGATGCGGGTGGGCGGGGCGGCGGCGGGCAGGGGCTCGGTGCGCCCGGCTGCCGGCAGGCAGGCGACGTGCACCCCGTCCGCCGTAAGGGTGAGCGGGGGTGTCGCGGTGCGGCAGCGGTCCTCGACGAGAGTGCAGCGGTCGGCGAAGGCGCAGCCGTCCCCGAGCAGTGTGAGGTCGGGCGGGCTGCCGGGGATGCCGGTGAGCCGGGTGCCGGACGGGCTGGAGAGGCGGGGTACGGCGGCGAGGAGTCCGGCGGTGTACGGGTGCCGGGGGCGGGTGAGTACCTCGGCGGTGGGCCCGTCCTCGACGACCGTGCCGCCGTACATGACCAGGACGCGTTCGCAGGCGCGCGCGACGACACCCATGTTGTGCGTGATGAGGACCAGGGCGGTACCGGTCTCCCGGTTGAGGTCGGCGAGCAGCGTGAGGATCTGGTCCTGGACGGTGGCGTCGAGGGCGGTCGTCGGTTCGTCGGCGAGCAGGATGTCGGGTTCGCCGGCCAGGGCCATGGCGATGAGGATGCGCTGGCGCTGGCCGCCGGAGAACTGGTGCGGGTGGTCGTCGGCGCGCCGGTGCGGTTCCGGGATGCCGACCCGGTCCAGAAGTTCGACGGCGCGGGCCCGGCGGGCGGCCCTGTCCCGGTTGCCGTGGGCGCGGAGCACCTCCTCGATGTGCCGGCCGGCCGTGAGGACGGGGTTCAGTGCCGTCATCGGGTCCTGGAAGATCATGCCGATGCGGGCGCCGCGCACCGCGCGCAGTTCCTGCTCGGTGGCGGCGGCCAGGTCCCGGCCGTCCAGGCGCACCGTCCCGGTGGTGATGCGGCCGGTGCCGGGCAGCATGCGGGTGAGTGCGAGCGCGGTGGTGGACTTGCCGGAGCCGGACTCACCGACGACGGCCAGGGTCTCGCCCCGGTTGAGGGTGAACGAGACGCCGCGGACGGCGCGCAGCGCCGAGCCGTCGGGGGCGGTGAACTCGACGCCGAGGTCGCGGACCTGCAGCAGCTCCTGGGCGGTCATCGGCGTATCTCCCGGTTGAGCGCCTCGGCGATGAGCGAGAGTCCGAGGACGAGCGCGGTCACGGTGATCAGGGGGCCCGCTGCGAAGTTCGGGGCCTGGGCGAGATAGGGCATGGACTGGCTGAGTACGGCTCCGAGGGTGGGTTCCGGTGGCCGGACGCCGACACCGAGGAAGCTCATCGCGCCCTCGATGAAGACGGCGACGGTCAGGGAGACGGCGATCTGGACGACGAGCGGGTCGGCGGCGTTGGGCAGGATGTGCCGGACCAGCACCCGGCGGCCCGAACTGCCGCCGACCCGGGCGGCGGTGACGTACTCCCGCTCCCGCTGGACAAGGATCCCGCCGCGCAGCAGCCGTCCGAACGCCGGGATCTCGGCGAGTGCGATGACGATGACCACGGGGAGGCGGCCGGGCCCGAGGATCGCGGTGACGGCGAGCGCCAGGATCAGGCCGGGGAAGGCGAGAAGGAGGTCGAAGATCCGCTGGACGACGGTGTCGGCCACCGGGTGCGCGGCCGCGACGAGGGCGAACAGGCAGCCGAGTGCGGCGCCGAGGGGTACGGCGACGGCGATGATGCCGAGGTCGGCCCGGATGCCGTGGAGGACCCGGCTGAGAAGGTCGCGGCCCAGGTCGTCGGTGCCGAGCGGATGTCCGGGGGTGCCCAGGGCTGCGAGGCTCTGGCCGCTCTGGTCGGTGGGCCCGTGTCCGGCGAGGAGCGGCGCGAGCAGTCCGGCGAGGACCACCGCGCCGACGAGGACGAGACCCGTGCGGGCGCGCGCCGTGGAGAGCGCGCTGCGGTAGGGGTGGCGGTTGCGGGCCCGGCCGCGCGCCTTGCGGGCGGCCGGGGGCGGGCCTGCGGTGAGCAGGTCGGTCGTCGAGGTCATCAGGGTCACTCCCACCTGATCCGGGGGTCGAGCCAGGCGTACACGAGGTCCGTGAGCAGTTGGACGAGGACGAAGACGGCGACCAGGAGCAGCAGGAGGTCCTGGACGACCGGGTAGTCCCGGCGCTGGAGGCCCTGTTCGGCGAGCTGGCCGAGGCCCGGCCAGGCGAAGATCGCCTCGACGAGCACGGCTCCGCCGAGCAGGTGCCCCACCTGCATGCCGAGCAGGGTGACGACGGGCGGGAGGGCGTTCGGCAGGGCGTGGCGCCACAGCAGCCGGCGCGGTGCGACTCCGGCGGCGGTGGCGGTGCGGATGTAGTCCTCGGCGAGCCCTCGCTCGATGCCGTCCTTGAGGTAGCGGCCGAGTACGGCGGCGCTGGGCAGGGCCAGGCAGAGCGCGGGCAGCAGCAGGTACTGCGCGGCGAGGTCGGGCGCTGCCAGGAAGGCGACCCGGCCGCCCGGGGGCAGCACGCCGAGGATCACGGCGAACAGCAGCACGAGCAGGACCCCGCTGACGAAGGGCGGCACGGCCAGTGCGGCGGTCGTGGTCACCCGGACCGCGGTGCGGATCCACCGGCTGCGGGAGGTGGCCCCGAGGACGCCGAAGGCCGTACCGAGCACCACCACGAACAGGAGCGCTGCCAGGGAGAGTTCGGTCGTGGCGCCGAGCCCGTCCCCGATCAGGTCGGCGGTCTGGCCGCCGATCGCGTACGAGGGTCCGAGGTCGCCCGTCAGCAGTGAGCCGATCCAGTGGACGTACTGGGAGAGCAGGGGTGCGTCGAGGCCGAGCCGGTCCCGGATCGCGGCGACGGTCGCCGCGTCCGCGTCGGGGCCGGCCAGGGTGGTGGCCGGGTCGCCGGGGACGAGCCGCAGGATGGTGAAGATCAGGAAGGAGGCGGTGATCAGGACGATCAGGGCCGACGGCAGCCGACGGATCAGATAGCTGCGCATGTCATACCAGGTAGGCGTCGTCGAGATTGAGATACGAGAACTTGTTCAGAGTGACGCCGTGCAGCCCGTCGGCGGCGACCTGGACCTGTCCGCGGACGACGAGGTCGATGAGGAACGCCTCGTCGAGCAGGATGGAGGAGATCTTCTCGTGCTGGGCGTTGGCCTCGGCGGTGCTCGACTCGGGCTTGGTCCAGGCCTCCTGCACCACCTTGGTGTACGCGGCGGAGCGGTACTTGGAGGTGTTCTTCGCCTCGTTGAACGGATAGGCGCTCACCGCGAGGGTGGAGGGCTGCACCTGGGCGAAGCCGTGCCCCATGGTCCACAGGGCCGGCATGTCCTGGGAGATCAGCTTCTTCTGCCCGGTGGCCGGGTCGGTGGGCTGGAGCGTGACGTGGACGCCGACCTGCTTGAGGTCGTACTGGAGGGATTCGGCGATCGCCGTCTCGCTGGGCAACGCGAGGTGGAGCAAAGGCAGTTCCAGCTTGCTGTGCCCTGCGGACTTCAGCAGCGCCCGGGCCTTGGCGGGGTTGTGGGAGTAGTGGGTGCGGTGCGCCTCGGTGAACGCGGGCGAGGACTTGGGCCAGGGGGCGGCGGAGGCGAGGCCGTAGCCGCCGAGGGTCTGCGCGAGCAGCCGGTCGCGGTCGACGGCCCAGGCGAGGGCCTGGCGGACGGTCCGGTCGTTCAGTGGGGCGATGGTGGTGTTGACCCCTAGGTAGACGGCGCCGCCGCCTGTGTCGTAGTCGCTGATGGTGAGGTTCGGATCGCCCTTGACGACGCCGAGGCTCTTGCCCGGCACGTTGAAGGAGAGCTGGGACTGGCCGGAGCGAAGCGACGAGACCAGGGCGTCGGCCTGGGGTATGACGCGCAGTTCGACACCGTCGAGGTAGGGCCGGCCGGCCTGCCAGTACGTGTCGTTCCTGGCCAGGCTCAGACCGGAGCCGGGGCTCCACTTCTTCAGCTTGAAGGGACCGGTGCCGATGAGCTACTTGCCGGTGACGGCGTCCTCGACCGTCTCCGAATCGGCGATGATCATGAACTCGAACAGATCGAACAGGTTGTTCACCGGGTGTGCCAGCCTGAGCACCAGTTCGTGGTCGCCGCGCTTCTCGAATCCGGTGACCGTGGCGGCTGTGGCGCGCAACTGAGCTGCGCGTACCGGGTTCTGAAGGTTCTTCACGGCAAAGATGACGTCGTCCGCGGTGAACTTGCGGCCGCTGTGGAACGTCACGTCGTCACGCAGCCGCAGCGTGATGCTGCGCCCGTCCTTGGCGTACGTCCAGGAGCGGGCGAGCTCCGGCTTCGGGCTGAGCCGGTCGTCGTAGCGCGTCAGGGTGTTGTAGATGAGCCGGTGCTGGAGGGACTGCCCGCTCTGGGAGAACAGCAGCGCAGGCGTGAAGTCGCTGTTGACCGCGACGTCGAGAACACCGCCGCGCCTGGGTGCGGCACTCGCGCCCTTCGGAGCGGACGAGGCGTCCGACACTGCCGAGCGGCAGCCCGCCAGGCCCAGTCCGAGAAGCAGGGAGCCGCCTCCTGCGGCGCGCAGTGTCGAGCGCCGGGAGGGTCCGGGGGGCGTGAGGGAGTACAGCTCGGTCATCGAAGCCTGCCTGTGACGGTGAGGGACGGTGAAGGGAAGGTGCAGCGCGACGCACTCATGCATTCGTTCCGCTGCGGGAGGAATTGAAGGTCGAGGTGGGGCAACCCGAAGGAAGCACGGTTCCGGGGCACTTCCAGAGCACTTCGAGGGCGCTTCGAGGGCGCTTCGAGGGCGTGCGGGATCAGTGCGGGCAGCGCGTGGAGATGCCTGTCGGAGCAGGAAGGGGTGAGCTGTTGGGGTGCGTCAGGGCGTAACGCGGTGCCGGACCTCGGGGAACCGGCTCCGGCCAGGAGCGTCGTTCCGTCGGTGAGGTATCAGCGAGGCGTTGCGAACACCCCGGACGGGTCCGTGGAAGAGACGGTCCGGGTCAGTTGTGGACGGCACAGACCGCGCTGGCCTGTCGACAGAGGTCGACGTGCCTGCGGGAGACGAGGCGCATGTCCGGGTTCACGGGAGCAATATGACAGTGGCTTCGCCGGACGGTCAACCCGGTCTGTCCGGATCCTGGTACGAAGCCCCCTCCCTCCCCTTACGGGCGACTACCGCTGGGACGCGGTCAGCGGGCTCCTGAACAGCGGGTTCAGCAATATGGTGCCCGCCGCGACGGGTATGACGGCCGTCCCGGCATGCGGACTGACGATCCGTTCGGGGTCCCGGCAGACGTGGGAGTGGTCCACCGCCGCGCCCCGGATCTCCTCCAGGTAATCCGGATTGACCAGGCTGGAGTGCTCGGTGACCACGACCAGATCGGGGTTGAGGACGTCCAGGAGCAGGGCCGTCGCGCGGCCGACCGCGCGGGCCCTCTCGCGCAGCAGCCGGTCCGCGCGCCGGTCGCCGGACGCCGCGGCGTCCACCACCAGGAACGCGTCCGGTTCGGGCACGATCCCGCGACGCACGGCTGTCCGGGCGACGGCCGTGTTGGATGCGGTCGCCTCCAGGCAGCCGGACCGCCCGCAGGGGCAGACGGCAGTGGAGTCCGGAACGGGCAGATGCGCCACGTCACCGGCTCCGGACCCCGGTCCCTGGTGGACCACACCGGCGATGCCGAGGGCCGCGTCGACCACGTTCCCGATGAAGAGGTGGACCAGGCTGCGGCGCGCCGCGGGCCGGCCGAAGAGGATCTCGGACTGGGCGATGGCCCGGGCGTGATTGTCGACGCGCACCTCGAGTCCGCCCAGGCCGCGGGCGAGTTCGGCGGCGAGGGGCCGCTGGTGCCAGCCGAGTGCGTCATGCCGCACGGCCGTCCCCGAAGCCGGGTCCACCCAGCCTCCCAGAGCGGCGCCGACCCCCAGCAGGCGCCGTCCGCGGCCCACGTCGCCGAGAAACGCGCGCAGCCCCTGGACGATCCGGAGCGACAGCTCCCCCGGCGCCATGCCGTCGTGCGGCAGGGCGCGACGGGCCAGCAGCCGGCCGCGCAGGTCGAGCAGGCCGAACGTCGAACCGGGCACGCCGATGTGGACTCCGGCCGCGACCGGCCCGCTGCCCCCGCCGGTGTGCAGATCGACCGGGATCTGGGGTCTGCCGACTCCGCTGCTCGCCACCAGCTCGGGCAACTCCCGCACCAGGCCGAGGCCCACGAGGTCGGTGCACTGGCGGGACACGGCGGCCGGGCTCAGCCCGGAGAGATCGGCGATCGTCCGGCGCGCGACCGGCCCGTGGTCGAGCACGGTGCGCAACACCGTGGCCGCGTTGGCCTCGCGCCGGCCGTCACCGGTCGCCCGGAAGACATGGGGGGCAGTTGTCATGAGGCCTTCCTCGGGCGTCATGAGGCTTTCCTCAGGTGTCATGGGGGCCATCCTCGGGTGTCGTCGGGAGCCGTCCTCAGGTCCTGCGACACAGGGACGGTCGCAACGTTACGGCGGCATGAATTCGCCTCCGGGCTCGTTCCCGGCGCCGGGGCGGGGTCCGCAGACCCTCCGGAACGACGCGAGAACCTGCAGCTCAGAGGCGCTTCAACGAGGCCTGCCAGGAGGTGGTGCGGGCCCCGCGCAAGGGCTGATTGAACCACTGCCCGGCGCCCCGCGGGGCGGGGACGGGCGCTTGACGTACGCCACGGGGCGCTGCGAGTCTCCGGAACATGTTCGCGACGGCCGATACCGATGCGCGGCCCGCCCGCGCCGGCCGCACCGCAATGCCGCCCGTGTGTCCGGGCCGCTGTACCGCCGTCTGACCAGGCTGCCCCCGCACAGCGCTTCGGACAGCTCTCCACCCGTACCTCCGCTCCCGGACAGCACCCGTCCGCCGGCGGCCGCCCCACAGCCTCATTTCTTCCGCTCCCGAATTAATCAACTCGCCGTCGACCGGACTCCCGGATCGGCCGACGCACGAGCTTGTCCTTCGAAGGGAATCTGCCATGACCTCCACAACCACCGCCCCTGCACCCGCCGTTACCGTCCAGAAGCTCGGCGGCCGCATCGGCGCCGTCATCTCCGGGGTCCGCCTCGGCGGAGATCTCGCCCCCGAGACCGTCGCGGCCGTCCGGGCCGCACTGCTGGCCAACAAGGTCGTCTTCTTCCGCGGCCAGGACCATCTGGACGAGGACAGCCACGAGGCGTTCGGCAGGCTGCTCGGCACCCCGGTCGCCCACCCGACCGTCCCGTCCGCCGACGGACGCTACTCGCTCGGCATCGACTCCGACCACGGCGGCCGGGCCAACCAGTGGCACACCGACGTCACGTTCGTCCCCGCCTATCCGGCGTTCTCCATCCTGCGCGCCGTCGTCATCCCGCCGTACGGCGGCAACACCCTGTGGTCCAACACCGCTGCCGCGTACGCCGAGCTGCCGGAGCAACTGCGCACCCTGGCCGACAGTCTGCGGGCCGTCCACTCCAACGACTACGACTACGTCGCCCTGCGTCCGACCGCCCGGCCGGAGGCGCTGGCCAAGTACCGGGAGGTGTTCACCTCGACGAAGTTCCTCACCGAGCACCCGGTGGTCCGCGTCCACCCGGAGACCGGCGAACGCGTGCTGCTTCTCGGCAACTTCGTCCAGCGGATCAGCGGGCTGACCGGGAGCGACTCCCGCGCCCTCGTCGACCTGTTCCAGTCCCACATCGAGCGCCCGGAGAACACCGTGCGCTGGGACTGGCAGGTGGGCGACGTCGCCATCTGGGACAACCGCGCCACCCAGCACTACGGCGTCGACGACTCCGACACCCACGAGCGCAAGCTGCGGCGCGTCACCATCGACGGCGACGTCCCGGTCGGCACCGACGGCCGCTCCTCCACCCTCATCAGCCCCGAGGCGGTGCCCGACCCGTCCTTCGGGATCGCTTCCGGCGCCTCGACGGCCCAGGCCGCCCAGACGGCGGGCGCATGAGCGGGACCACCCCGCACGGTGAGGCACCGGTCCCGGCGGGCGGCGCCGCGGCGGCGCCCGCCGGGGCGCCCCCGCAGGTGTTCGAGATCCTCACCCACCAGCAGCGCT
>NZ_JBEOVJ010000047.1:0-59592 GCF_040295435.1 Streptomyces sp. NPDC002809 | reverse complement strand
CCGCTCCCCGGGGGGGGGGGCTTAGACCCACCACCCCCCCCCCCACGCCCCGGAGATCGTCACCCGGGGCGGCCCCGACGTGCGCGGCCGGGCAGGTCAGTCGCACCGTCCGCTGCCGCTGTAGCAGGGCGAGTACCCGGCGCTCGGGGCCGGCGCGGGGTCCGGGTGGGAGCGGTCGTAGTCGTACTGCGCCGACACGAGCAGCACGGCGACGGCACCGGCGGCCAGGAGATGCAGGACCGCCGTCCACCACGCACGGGCCGCCACCGCGATCGCGAGGAGGACGAACAGGCCGATGAGGAAGTGCTCCATGAACGCGATGCCTGCCAGCATCGCCTCGTCCATCTGCTCCTGCGCCCCCTGGGCCGCCCACTCCTCCAGCCCGTAGCCGAACATCGTCCACCCGAAGACAAGGACCTCGACAACGAGCAGACCGATGCCGGAGGCGAGGTCCGAGGCAAGAGACGTCCTGCGTGACCAGGGCCATCTGCGCCGAGCCGATCGCTCGGGAACGACATGAGTCATGCCCACATCCTGCCGAGCCGATCGCTTACGCACCTGAGTACGCACACTCATTTACCAGGTGACACCCATGGCCGATCTGATGCACCGTCAATCACGCTTGCCCGGCGACGCACCGGGCCGTCGCGACGCCACAGCGGTCAGGCCATGCGGACCACCAGACCGCTGTGCCGGGCGCGTTCCGCGGCCCAGACCACCAGGTGTGAGCGCAGAGCCTCGTCCGGGCCCGTGTTCACCAGCTCGCGGTCGTCGTCGGTGATCGCCGCGAGGAACGCCCGGATGAGCTCGTCGTCCGCGCCGCCGTGGCCGTCCGCCGCCGACGCCCCGCCCTCGGGGTCGAAGTCGAAGACCTCCCGGGTGTCGGTGAGGAAGTCGTGGAGCGTGAGCGTACGGCCGTCGCCGTCGAGCGAGCCGTGGGTGCCGAACACCCGCGTCTTACGGAAGTCGAGACCGGTGAAGGCCGTCATGGTGAAGGAGGCGGTGGCGCCGCCCTCGTACCGGAGGTTCACCACCTGGTGGTCCACGACGTCGTTGCGGCCGTTGTAGACGCACTCGCCGTAGTCCTCCAGCGCCTTCGTGAGCCCGGCGCCCGTCACGTCGTCGGTGAGCACACCGAGCGGCCACTGTTCGAAGACCGGGTCGCCGAGGAAGCGTTCGTAGATGCGCGGGGCCGAGTACGTGCAGGTGCGTTCGACGGGGCAGGTTACGCAGCGGTCGCCGGCGCCCTCCGGCTTGTTCTCGGGGCGGAAGTGGAAGAGGCTGCCGGCCGAGATGTACACCGTCTTCGAGTTCACCGCGGGCGACCCCGCGTACCTCAGGAAGGGCGGCCTCGCGGTGGGGACTCCGTACACCGAGCACCGGACGGTGAACCTGGCCAAGCAGGGCGGAACCTGGGTCATCGCCGTATCCGGCGGACGCCCCTGGAACGCCCGGCGCCGAAGCCTGCCGCCCGGTAGACCGCGTCCGCCCGGGGGCCGCTACGCCACCACGCCCCGTGCCGCGAGCAGTTCGGACACCCGGTCGAGCGGCAGGGCCGGAACGTGGTGGCCGGCCCGGCCGGTCATCGAGTGCGCGCCGGTGAGCACGTTGAGGACCGCCTCCTCCACCGACTCGACGACCGCGCCGTAGAAGGGGTCCATCCGGCCCCACGGCACGAAGCTCATCGACTCGTACGGAGCACTGCCGTCGTCCTCGGGGAACGTACTGGTCAGTGCCCCCTCGTTGGCCGTGGAGAAGGCGAGGAAGATGTCGCCGGAGAAGTGGCTCCCGGTGGTGCCGGTGCGGGCGAGGCCGAGGGTCGCCCGCCGGGCCAGCGCCTTGCACTGACCCGGCAGCAGGGGTGCGTCCGTGGCCACCACCACGATCACCGAGCCCGCTCCGGGTGGGACCTGGCGCTCGCCGTCGAGTGCCGGCTCGGGCCCGTCGGGCAGTTCGCGGCCCACCGGGACGCCGGCCACCACCAGTTCGCGCCGCGCGCCGAAGTTTGCCTGCACGAAGGCGCCCACGGTGTACCGGTCCTCGCCGTACTCAACCACCCGCGAAGAGGTGCCCGAGCCGCCCTTGAAGCCGTAGCAGCGCATGCCCATACCGCCGCCCACGCACCCCTCCTCGACCGGACCGGACGACGCCGCCTCGATGGCGTCCGCCGCGTGGCAGGGCTCCACGGCCGCGCCGTGGATGTCGTTGAGGTGACCGTCCCAGGTCTCGGTGACCACCGGCAGCAGCCATTCGGGCGCCATGTCGCGGCGGTTGGCGCGCACCCACTCGACGACGCCGCGGTGCACGGGGCCGACCGCGTACGTGTTGGTGATGACCACCGGAACGGCGAGCGAACCGCTCTCCTCGATCCAGGCGGTGCCGGTCATCTCGCCGTTGCCGTTGAACGAGTGCCAGCCGGCCGAGCAGGGAGTGCCCACGCCGTTCCTGCCCCGCGGGAGGAGAGCGGTGACTCCGGTGCGTACGTCGTCACCCTCGCAGAGGGTCACATAGCCCACCTCGACGCCGGGAACGTCCGTGATCGCGTTCCACGGCCCCGGATCGCCGGTCAGGGGGACTCCCAGCTCACGTGCCCTCATCCGGTTGTCGTCCACTGGTTCCTCCCGCGTGCCGTCGTCCCGTTGCGGGCAGAGGCTACGTGAACTTCCGCGGGGAGGAACAGCGTGTACCGGTTGCGTCGCCCGTCAGGCCTTCCCGCTCACGGCCGGCTCGTGGGTGACCTCGCCGTGACTCATCCACGGCCGGGCGAGCAGAACCAGGAAGACGCCCGCCAGGGCGAGGGCGATGAGAATGATGGCGGCCATGGGAGTCGCACTGTCCTCTCCGAAGAGGCCGACGAGCGGTGAGGCCACGGCGCCGAACAGGAACTGGAGTCCGCCGATGAGCGCCGAGGCCGCGCCCGGTGCGCTGCGGCCCAGGCTCTGGCCGATGCTCATGGTCGAGGGGAAGATGATCGCGATGCCGGAGATGGCGACGAAGAGGCAGATCCAGCTGACGGCCAGGTTCTCCCCCGTCACCAGCGGAAGGACGAGCAGGGCCACGGCTCCCAGACCGGAGACGCCGAGCCCGGCGATCAGGAGCGTGTTCAGCCGGACCCGCGCGGAGAGCCGTGCGAAGGTGACTCCGGCGATCAGCATGCCCACGGCGTTCGACGCGAAGATCAGCGAGTAGGCGGTGGGTGATACGCCGTGCACGTTCTGGAAGACGAAGCTCGAACCGCTGATGTAGGCGAACAGGGCCGCCGAGGTGAAGCTGAGCACGAGTACGTACCCCATGAAGGCACGGTGCTTGAGCAGGGTGCCCATGGTGCGGAAGGTGCCGCCGAGGCCGCCGCTGTGCCGGCGCTCGGGCGGCAGCGTCTCGGGGACGTTCTTCAGTACGGCGAACATCAGCAGTGCGCCGAGGACGGCGAGGACGACGAAGACGGCACGCCAGGTCGACAGCGACAGGACCGCGCCGCCGACGACGGGCGCGGCGATCGGTGCGATGCCGAGGATCTGCGAGAGCAGCGCGAAGTAGCGGGGTACGTCCGCTCCGCGGAAGCAGTCGGTGATCACCGCGCGGGCGAGCACCATGCCGGCCGCGCCTGCGAAGCCCTGGAGGAAACGGGCGGCGGTGAGCAGTTCCACGTTCGGTGCGACGGCGCACAGCAGGGAGAAGAGGACGAAGCCCGCCGACCCGGCGAGCAGGAGCTTGCGGCGGCCCCAGCCGTCGCTCAGCGGGCCGATCAGCAGCTGGCCCACCACCATGCCGACCAGGAAGGCCGTCAGCGTGAGCTGTACGGCCGAGCTGCTCGCGTGCAGCGTGGCCCCCATCGAGGGGAATCCGGGCACGTACATGTCGGTGGCCAGGGGGGCCACGGCGGTGAGCGCGCCCAGTACCGCGATGAGGGCGCCCACCCGCTTGGGGGACACGGCCGGGGCGGACGGCTGCGGGCCGGACGGGGTCCGGGCAGCCTGGGACACCGCCTCGTCGGAGGCGGGGGAAGGAGTTAGCATGGATATAAAGATAACCGATGGTTCACTGGTTAACAAAGGAGTGCTGGTGCAATCCCATCCCGATGGTGTCCGCGACGACTGGGTCCGTCACAATCCTGGGCTCGACGCCTCCGCCATGGATGTCGTAGCCCTCGTCAAGCAGGTGTCCGCGCTCTTCGACCGCGCTCTGGAACCGGTCTACGAGGGCGCTCCGCTCACCGCCCCCGAGGCCGACCTGCTCATCCCCCTGCGCTACGCGACCGAGCCGTCCATCGCCCGCCGGCTGGCCGACAACATGGGGATGTCGCGCGCCGGGGTCAGCAAGACGCTGGCCAAGCTGGAGAAGCGCGGCCACATCGAACGCACGCCGAACCCCGCCGACCGCCGGGCCGCACTCGTGACGATCACGGAGTCGGGCAGGCAGGCCATCGACCAGATCTTCCCGCGCCAGCTCACCACCGAGGCCGAGCTGCTGGCCGGTCTCGGCGAGGACCGGAAGAAGGTGGTGGACGCCCTCGCCCTCCTCGTCGAGGTGATGGAGGACGGACTGGCCCACCGGCACGGCCGGGTTCTGGGCCTCGGCCTCTCCAACATCCGGGGCGGTCAGTCGGCTTGACCGGGCACGGCGCCGACGGCCCTCGCCCCGCGCATCGTTGTCGGAGCCGTGTGCTGAACTCTTCCCGTGACAACCACAGGGGCGGCAGAAGCAGACGCGGAAACTGACGGCGCGACGCGGGTGCCGGCATCCGAAGCGGGGCGCACCGACCGGAGCCGGGGCGTCCACCGGGCCCCGTTCGGTCCGGCCGAGCGCGCCGCCGTCGCCGCGATCGACCTGCTGCGGCGGCTGGCGGCGGACGGGAGCGGGGTCCTGCCGCCGGCACCCCGCGATCCGGAGGTCGTCCGGTTCCTCGGCGCCACGCACAGCACCTTCTGGCCGCCGGCGACGGGCTGCCCGGACTGGCTGACGGGGGCCTGGGCGGACTGCGGGTTCCCCGAGGGCGACCCGCACGGCCCCCGCCCGGCGCCCGTGCCCGGTCGTGCGGAGGTCCTGGAGCGGCTGCGGACCGAGACGGACCGGGCGGCGCGGGGCCTGCCCGGCCGCAGGAGCGCCAAGGACACCGCCACCTGGCTCTCCCCGTACTACCTGGGCGGCGTGGTCACGGCCGCGGACATCCTGGAGGTGCTGCCGGCCCGCCTGTCGATGCCGGTCCGGGTGAGGTGGCAGCCGAGCCGCGTCCGTCATGCCTTCGAGCGCGCGCTGCGGACCTTGCTGACCGGAGCGCTGGGCACCGATCAGCAGGCCTGGCTCGGGCTTCTGACGGCGGTGGAGCTGACGTGCCGCAGCACCTCTGACCGGCCGGACATCACCTGGCCGCAGCTGGTCGGACTGGCCGCGTCCACCGAGCCCGATCCAGCCGTCCTGCTGCCCACCCGCGACCTGGAGGACCAATGGATGTACTCGCGCCGCAGCGTGCGGCGGACGGCTGCGGACGAACTCTTCGACGCGACGTGGTGGTGGCCGGCCGGTGAGGTGCTGCGCCGGGCCGACAGCACCGTCCTCGGGCTCGTCATGCCCGCCCTTCCCGCCGAAACGGGCGTGCTGCTCGCCCGGTACGTGGTCGCCCTGCGGCACGGCACTCCCCCGGCCGTGCTGAGCCATCTCATGGCCGTCGGCGACCGCGACGCGCTGCTCGTCCTGGCCGGCGGCGTGGATCTGGACGGACGGACCGCCGTGCCCCTGCTGGCCCTGGGTGATCAGGACATTCATCTGATGGTGGTGAACACATGGGCCCGGGTCACTCCGGATCAGCGCCGGAAGGCACTCACCGACCCCGCGGTGGACCTCGCCCCGCGGGTGTCGGAGATCTCCTCCCTCGTCCACCACGAGTGCCTCCAGGCGCGTGAACCGGAGCTGGTCGAGGCGGCGTTCGGCGGGCCCCACCGGAAGAAGTTCAAGGCCCAGGAACACCTGACGGGCGCTCTGGCGCTCCTGCGCGCGGGCGGGCCGACCCGGCTGACGGCGCTCCTGGCCACCGGCCTGGTCGCGCCCGCCGTGGCCCGTATGTGCGCCAAGGCGCTGACGGCCCCCGATCCCGGCGCCGCACTCCGTGCGCGGGCCCGGCGGGAGTTCACCACGCCGAAGCTGGCCGCCCGGCTGCGCCGGGTGAGCCTGAGCTCGGGCGCCACGGACACGGCGCAGCTGATGGGGCTCTTCGACAGCTGGGAGATCGACTGGCCGTACCTGGAGGCGGAGCATGTCCGTGAGCCCTTCGAGCACTGGCCACAGGTCGTGAACCGCCCCTCGACGCCCCCGGAGGTGCTGGCCCGGCATGCCCGGCCGGCAGCCCGCAGTGTGCCGCACGGAACCGTGTGCCGGAGCGGCGATCCGATGGTCGCCCGCGGGATCCTGCGGACCGGCATCGGCTACGGAAGCACCCCCGACGGAGCCGTCGACCAGCTGGACCGGATGCTGGAGCAGGGGCCGGTCACGTCCGACGACCTGATCACCGTCGCCGGACAGGCCCCCTGCGTCCTGCGGTACCTCGGCGACGCGAGGCACCGGCCGGACGCGCCCGCGGCCGTGGCCGAGGCGGTGAGCAGGGTGGCGGGGCTGGTGCGCGAGCACCTGCCGGCGGAGGACGAGGCCGCCTGGCACCGCCTGTACGCACGCCTGGGCGCCCGGTCCCCGCACCCGCTCCGGGAAGGCACGGTGGAGGCGCTCCTGACGGCCGGGGCCGACGACCGGCAGACGGACGGGTAGCCGACGGGGCGTCACCCGTACGGCCCGCGCCCGGTCGCCGTTCCCCGGCGGCCGTTCGACGATCGGGATTCGGCCGAGCGAGGGGAGAGGTCCGTCATGGACCCACAGGACGGTTACGAGTGGCAGACGCAGCAGACCGGATACGTACCGCCCCAGCACCGGCCCCGGCCCCAGGCCCCCCGCGTCGACGCCGGACGGCTCTGGGCGGGCGGTGCCATGACCGCCGTCGTGGCCGCGCTCACCGCCGTCGTCGGACTGCTGCTGATCCGCGGGGTGCTGGGCATTCCCGTGTTCGCGCCGGAGGGTGACGGGGCGATGGGCGACGCGTCGACGGGGGTACTGGCCATGGGGGCGGCCCTCGCCGCCCTGGTGGCCACCGGCCTCCTGCACGTACTGATGCTGGCGACACCGCAGCCGGGGACCTTCTTCGTCTGGATCGTCACCCTCGCCACCGCCGTGATGGTGCTGCTGCCCTTCACCACCTCCGCCGCGCTGGACGCCAAGATCGGCTCGGCCGCGCTGTACCTCGTCATCGGCATCGCGATCGGTTCCCTGCTGTCCGCCGCCGGCCGCAGCGCGATGCGCCAGGAGTACTGAAGGGCGCTCGGGGTCAGTTCTCCTCGGTGAGCTGCTCGTCCAGTTCGTCGAAGAGCAGCTCGCCGTGGTCGATCTGGCCGGTGCGGTACGCGGAGCGCGCGACCAGGTGCGCGGCCACCGGGCCGGTCATCAGCTGGAAGAAGCCGATCAGCGCCAGCGTCGCGAGGTCCATGCCGCTGCGCAGCCGCAGCGCGACCCCGGCCAGCACGAGCAGCATGCCGAGTGACTGCGGCTTGGTCGCGGCGTGGCTGCGGGACAGGACGTCGGGCAGCCGCAGCATGCCGATCACACCGAGCAGGCAGACTGCCGCGCCGATCAGCAGCAGGACCGCGCCCGCCGTGTCGACGATCTGGAGCCAGAGGCTCACGGTGCCTCCTTTCCGGTCCGCGGGTCGCCGTCGGTGCGCGGGCGGCCCGGCGGCCGGTCGCGTACCGCGATGAAGCGCGCGATGCCGACCGATCCGGTGAAGCCGAGGAAGGCCAGCACCAGCATGATCGGGAAGTAGAACGGGTCCCGGGCGAAGGCGGACTTGGCGCCGAGCCCGGCGATGATGAGCGCCGCGCAGACATCCAGCGAGATCGCCCGGTCCAGCATCGAGGGGCCGCGCCAGATACGGAACAGCAGACCCGCTCCGGCGAGGACGATCAGGACGACGGCCGCGGTCAGCAGCACCCGGTCGACGGTCTCCGGCACACTCATGCGCCCTCCTCCTGGTCTCCCGGCCGCTCGCCGGGGTGCGGCGGCGACGGGGGCGGTCCGGCGACGCGGTCGATCTCGTCACGGGTGCCGAAGGCCCGGACGGTCAGCTCCTCCATGCGCCAGACGGAACGCCGGGCCGCGACCAGCTCGGCGGGCCGGTCCGCGTCGAGGACGTGCACGAAGACGGTGGCGGTGGCGCGGCGCACCTCGACGACCGATCCCCCCGGCACGTTCGACACGGCGACCGCCGTCGCGGTGAGCATCAGGTCCGAGCGGCAGCGCAGCGGTACGGCGATGACCGCGGCCCGGTGCGGGTAGTTCCCGAAGATCTGCCGGGTGACCTTCACGCCGGAGGTGTACATGTCGTAGAGCAGATAGGCGGCCAGCCGCAGGATGCCCCAGGGGTGCAGTCGCAGCCCCAGATCCACCTGTGGCAGGGGAAAGGCCAGACAGACGACCACCGCGACCGCGGCACCGGTCAGTACGTTGGCCCAGTTCAGGCTGGACCAGAGCAGTACCCAGATGACGGTGAGCCAGGCGATCAGCGGAAGATCGAGCACACGCGGCCGGCGGCCGCCGAACTCACAGCTGAAGGGCGGCAGGTTCTTGTTCCGGTAGGAGAACGTGATCAGGCGTTTCACCGGCCGAGCACCGCCTCGATGTAGGGGACGCGCGCGATGAGTTCGGCCGCCGAGCGGTCGGTGTACGAGGTCAGCGGTCCGGCGAACACGGTGAAGGCGAGGCCGAGCGCGATCGTGGCCGCGGTGGCCCAGGTCATCAGATGCGGCAGCTTGGTCGTGGTCCTGACGGCGTGGCCGTGGAGGGTGGCCGCGACGGCGCGGCCGGCCGGCTCGTGGCGGGGCCGTACCCCTTCGTCGCCGGTGCCGGGCATCCGGTCGGGGCCCTCGTCGCTGTCGTCGTCGCCGCTGTCGTCGTCCGACTCCAGGACCGTGCCGTCCGCGGCCTGGCCGGGAGGCGCGGCCCGCCAGAACGCGAGGTTCCAGACCTTGGCCATCACGTACAGGGTGAGCAGGCTGGTCACCGTGGACCCGATGACGAGGATCCACGCCCAGACGCTGCCGTCGGCGACACCGGCCCGCATGAGTCCGAGCTTGCCGATGAAGCCGGAGAGCGGGGGAATGCCGGCCAGGTTCATCGCGGGTACGAAGAAGAGGACGGCCAGCAGCGGTGCGGCCTTGGCGATGCCGCCGAGCCGGGTGAGTTCGGTGGTGCCGCCCCGCCGTTCGATCAGTCCGGCCACCAGGAACAGCGTGGTCTGGACGGTGATGTGGTGGACGACGTAGACGATCGCGCCGCCGTACGCCTCCCGGGTGGCGAGGCCGATCCCGAAGACCATGTAACCGATGTGGCTGATGAGGGTGAAGGAGAGCAGCCTCTTCAAGTCGGTCTGGGCGACGGCGCCCAGGATGCCGACGACCATCGAGGCGAGAGCCGCGGCCATCAGCAGGTCGCCGAGCCGGTTGCCGGGGAACAGCAGGGTCTCGGTGCGCAGCATGCAGTAGACGCCGACCTTGGTGAGCAGTCCGGCGAAGACCGCGGTGACGGGAGCCGGTGCGGTCGGGTAGGAGTCGGGGAGCCAGGCCGCGAGGGGGAAGACGGCGGCCTTGATGGCGAAGACGGTCAGCAGCATCGCCTGGATCAGGGTCTGGACACCCAGCGGGAGTTCGGCGAGGCGGCCGGCCAGCTGGGCGAAGTTGGCGGTACCGGTGGCCGCGTACGTCATGGCGATGGCGGTGAGGAAGAGCATCGAGGAGAACAGGGAGATGATCACGTACGTGGAGCCCGCCCGGATCCGGGGCCCGGTGCCGCCGAGCGTGAGCAGGACGAAGCTCGCGACCAGCATGATCTCGAAGCCGACGTACAGGTTGACCAGGTCACCGGCGAGGAAGGTGCAGGAGACCCCGGCGACCAGGATCAGGTAGGCGGGGTGGAAGACCGCGACCGGTGTCTCCTCGTCCCGGTCGGCCATGCCCTGGCCCAGGGAGTAGACGAGGACGCAGAGGGTGACGGCCGAGGAGACGGTCAGCATCAGTCCGGAGAGCCGGTCCGCGACGAGCGTGATGCCGAGCGGCGGGGCGAAGTCGCCGAGGTGCACGGTGAGCGGGCCGTCCCTGTCGGCGCCGATCATCAGGGCGACCGAGAGGCCCAGTACGGCGGTGAGCACCGCGACGCTGATGAAGCGCTGGAACTGTTTGAGCCGGGTACCGAAGGCGAGGCTCAGGCCGGTGGCGCAGAGCGGCAGCAGCACCGGCAGCGGGACGAGTGCGTTCACCCGTTGTCTCCTCGGTTCGCGTCGTCGGGGGTGCCGGGCGGCTCGGGCCCGTCAGGGCCTTCGGCGGGCTGCTTCGCCGCGTAGTCCTCCGGGTCCGCGCCCAGGACGTCGTGCCACAGGTCCCCGCTCGCGTCCCGGCCGCGGGCCTGGAGAGCGCGGTCGGCGCGCAGCCTGGCCCGCAGTCGGCGGCGCTCCTCGCGGTAGCGGCGGCGGGCCTCGGCCGTGCGGTCGGACTCGGCCCGGTACTGCTCGCGCAGTTCGTCGCGCTCCCCCAGTACCTCGGCGCGCAGCACGATGCGCCGGTCCTCGTCGTCGTCGTGCACCTCGTCCGTGCCGGTCAGCTGGTGGCTGCGGTAGGCCATGGCGAGAAGGAACGCGGTGGTGGCCAGCGTGATGACGATGGCGGTGAGAGCGATGGCCTGGGGCAGCGGGTCGGTGACGCGGCCCAGGTCGACGCCGTAGAGCAGGGGTTCGCGGCCGGCCGATCCGGTGGCGGAGAGGACGAGCAGGTTGATGCCGTTGCCCGCGATGACCGCACCCAGCAGGATCCGGGTGAGGGGCCGGGTGAGCATGAGGATTCCGCCGACCGCGCACAGGACCGCGGCGGTGGCGAGGAGCGAGGCGCTGACGGTCACGGGGTGGCGCCTCCCGTCCCGGGAGCGGGTCCTGCCGCCGGCCCGGCTGCCGCCTGTTCGGCCGCCGCCCGCTCGATCTGCCGGTCGATCTTGGCGCCGAGCGCCCGCACGATGTCCAGCACCACGCCCAGGACCAGCAGATAGACCCCGCAGTCGAAGATCACCGGCGTGCCGAAGTGGTAGTCGCCGATCAGCGGGAGGTGTCCGTGGTGGGTCCAGGCGTGCAGGACCGTGCCGTCGGCGAGACCGAGCAGCGCGACTCCGGTGGACAGGAAAAGGCCGAGGCCGGTGAAGAGCCCGGGCTGCAAGGGCGCGGCCTCGGCGAGTTCGAAGCGGCCGCCCGCCAGGTAGCGGGTGATCAGCGCGACCCCGGCGACCAGCCCGGCGACGAAACCGCCGCCCGGCATGTTCTCGGCGCAGAACAGCAGATACACCGAGAGCACCAGGATCGGGTGGAACAGCAGGCGGGCCACCACCTCGAAGACGATGGAGCGGTGCTCGGGCGCGAGCGTGGCACCGGCCGCCAGCCAGTCGCGCTCCGGCGCCCCTTCGTCTCCCTGCGGCAGTCCCGTCAGCGGGGTGGTGGTGACCGACCAGGCGGTGTGTCCCTGGACCTCCGGCGGCGCTGCCGCGCCCTCGGCGCGGCGGTGCAGGTAGATCAGGCTCGTCACACCGATCGCCGCGGCGGCCAGGACGGCCGACTCCCCCATCGTGTCCCAGGCCCGCAGGTCCACCAGGATCGTGGCCACCACGTCCTTGAGGCCGTGGTGGGCGGTCTCCTCGACCATGGCGGCGCCCGCCGGCTCCGCGGTACGGGCGGCCGCCGCGACCCACACCACCACGCTCAGGGTGGCGGCCGCGGCCAGCGCCACCGGGATACGGACGGCCCGCCGCCAGGTGCTCATCGACTCCTGGAAGTGCACGGGCATCCGCCGCAGCACCAGCACGAACACGATCATCGACACCGTCTCCACGCAGAACTGGGTGAGCGCCAGATCCGGTGCACCCTGGACGACGAAGAGCAGCGCGGTCCCGTATCCGGTGAGTCCGGCCAGCACCACTGCCTTCATGCGGCGCCTGACGGTCAGGCAGAACAGCGCCGCCGCACAGGTCAGCGCAGCGACGGCGCCCTGCAGCGGTACGTCCCACAGGCGTGGCGCCGCGGCGCCGTGCCAGGGCCGGTCGACGCCGAGCACGGCGAGCTGACCGGCGAGCATCGCGAGCAGGGTGGTGGCGAGGTAGACGGACAGGGAGCCGCGCTGGACGAAACCGGTGACCTGGAGGGAGAACCGTTCGAGGCCCAGCAGCAGATGGCCGAAGACGATGTCCGCGGTCGGCCAGGCGATCCGCCGGGAGAGCCGGGTGACCGGGCCGCGCGCGGCGAAGAGCACCGCGCCGCCCGCAGTGGCGACGGCCGACAACAGCAGGGCGGTGCCCCAGCCGTGCCAGAGGGCGAGGTGGTAGGGGTGGGCGGAGGCGGGGAAGGTGTCCGCGTACGCGCTCAGCAGCCGGTCGGTCCACCCGACGCCCGGACCCAGCACCAGCCCGCAGGCCGCGAGCAGGGCGGGCGGTGCCAGGAAGGCCCAGCCGACCCGGTGGACGGGGGTGTCGGCCACACCCGTCTTGCGCCAGAAGGCGCCCCAGACGAAGCGGACGGTGTACGCGACGGTCAGTATCGACCCCACGACCGTGATGCCCAGCGCCCAGCGGTCCGCGGTGTCACCGTGCTGCAGCGCGTCGAAAGCGGCCTCCTTCGCGGCGAAGCCGAGCAGCGGGGGCAGCGCGGCCATGGAGGCGGCGGCGGTCACGGCGACGGCGCAGACATGCGGCAGCGACCGTCCGACACCGGAGAGTCTGCGCAGGTCCCGGGTGCCGGCCGCGTGGTCGACGATGCCCGTGACGAGGAACAGCGGTGCCTTGAACAGGGCGTGACCAAGGATCATGACGGCGGCGGCCAGCGCCGCGTCGCGGTTGCCGACGCCGGCGAGCAGGGTGAGGAAGCCGAGCTGGCTGACCGTGCCGTAGGCGAGGACGAGTTTCAGATCGTGGAGCCGCAGGGCCCGCCAGCCGCCGAGCAGCATCGTCGCGGCGCCGAGGATCATCACGACGGGCCGCCAGACGGGTACGTCGGCGAAGCCCGGGGCGAGCCGGGCGACCAGGTAGACGCCGGCCTTGACCATGGCCGCGGCGTGCAGGTAGGCGCTGACGGGGGTGGGCGCCGCCATGGCGTTCGGGAGCCAGAGACTGAACGGCCAGATCGCCGATTTCGACAGGGCCCCGCACAGGATCAGCACCACGGCCACCGAGACGGCGAGGCCGTCGTCGGGCGGGTCGGCGAGGATCGTGGAGATGCGGTAGGTGCCCGCAGCCTGTCCGATGATCAGGAAGCCGACGAGCATGGCGAGTCCGCCGAGCGTGGTGACGGTGAGCGCCTGGAGGGCGGAGCGGCGGCTGTGCCGCTGCTCGCTGTCGTATCCGATGAGCAGGTAGGAGAAGACCGTGGTCAGCTCCCAGAACACGTAGAGCGAGATCAGGTCGTCGGTGAGGACGAGGGCGAGCATGGCCCCGGCGAAGGCGAGCAGGTTCCCGGCGAATCCGGCCAGTTGCGGGGTGTCGTCGGTGAAGTAGGAGGCGCAGTAGAGCAGGACGAGCGTGCCGACGCCTGCCGCGAGCAGCACCATGAGTTCGGCGAGGGCGTCCAGGCGCAGGGCGACGGAGACGTCGTAGGCGGGGATCCAGGTCCATGACCAGGTGACCGAGGAACCGGAGGCCGTCGTGTCCCACTGGGCGAGCGCCCAGCAGGTGGTGGCGGCCGGCGGCAGCGCGAGGACCACGAAGGCGCGTGCGCCCAACCGCCGCACCAGCGGGCGCGCGCACGCGGCGAGGACGAAGTGACAGATGACGAGCGCGGTCATACGGCCCCGCGGAGTGCCCCGCGCCCGTCCCGGGAGGGCGTCCGGGGCCCGACAGGCCGCGTCGAACCGGCCGGTACGGCGCGGGTTGTCGAAGCCCGACGGGTCACGGCACCGGGTCGCGCGGTGCGAGGAGGCACAGAACAGACAATGGGCACTAAGTACAGATATATCCCCGACCCCGCTTCACCCGTACGGCGCGCCGCGCCCACTCCGGCCCGCTGGGATCAGTTGCGGTCGGCACCCCCGGACGGGACGCACACGTACGGCCGCACGCACGACGGCCGACGGTGACGCCCTGTCACCATCACTCCGTACCGGCTCCGACGGCGCCCCGAACCGACGCTTCCGCCCCTCGGAGTCGAAGCCCTGACGTCACTTTCCGGACAGCTTCGCGCGTTGATGGTGTTTCTGTGGGCGATCGGTGTTGCACATGTGAGCCCGCTTCCTTTCCATTTTTGCAGTGTGACTAATATCTATGTGTCGAAGTTTCCAACGGATTTGGCCAGTCGCGAGGCTGGCATCACGTCAAGGAGCATGCCCTGCGCACGCGCGCGTCACGGCGGAGCGACTCGACCACAATGTCGCTGCGGACGGCCCTGCTCGTACTGGCCATCGTCCCCGGTGTCGCACTGGCCGCCCTCTGGGCCGTCACCAGTGGTCAGACTCTGCTCGACTTCCAGAAACAGGCAGCCCAGGGGCAATTGGCCCAGAGGGCCGGCCAACCGTCCAACATCGTCTACTACAACCTGCAGGAGGAGCGGCGGCTGAGCGCCGAGGCTCTGGCCCGTCAGGGAGGTGCCACCGACGCGCTGCGCAAGCAGCGCACGCTGACCGACGAAGCGATCACCAGCTTCCAGTCCCTCTCCGACATCTCCGCCGACGACGCCCCCGACGAGGTCCTGGACGCGGTCAGCCAGGCCCGTACGGCGATCACTCAACTCCCGGCGCAGCGCTCACTCGTCGACGAGGGGGACAGCGACCAGCAGAAGGCCGTGTACCGCTACTACACGGACCTGATCGACGTCGACCTGAAGCTCTTCACCGCGCTCAGCCACGTGGACAACGGCCAGACCACCACGATCTCCCAGCCGCTGGTCGACCTGTTCTGGGCCAAGGAGATGATGTCGCGCTCGGACGCCCTGCTGGCCCGTGGCTGGCCCAAGGGCAAGCTGAGCACGGAGGACCTCCAGCAGGTCCGACAGGCCGTTTCCGGCCAGTCCTTCCAGTACGCCACCAAGGTCGTCCCGTACCTTCCGGCGGACGAGAAGGCCATGTGGGAGGAGATCTCGGCCAGTTCTGCCTGGAAGACCAAGACCCAGGTGGAGAACGAGGTGCTGCGGCCCGCCGACCCGGACAGCGCCGGCTTCGTCAGCCTCGGCGCCGAGGAGAAGACCTGGCGCGGCGCGATGGACGAGGTCACGCCCCAGCTGGTGAAGCTGATGGAGCACCGCACCGACCTGGTGATCACGATCGGCACCGACAGCGCCATCTCCCTGCTGATCAGGGTCGTGCTGACCTCGGTCGTCGGCCTTGTCGCCGTCGTCGCGGTCATCTGGATCACCTGGCGCCTCACCCGCAATCTGCGCCGCCGGATCGGCCGGCTGCAGGAGCGGGCCGAGGAGCTGGAGAAGACGCTGCCCGACGTCGTCGAGCGGCTCGCCAAGGGCGAACGCATCGATGTCGAGGCCGAGGCGCGTGCCATCGGGAACGACGGCAAGGGCGGTAGGACCGACGAGCTGACCCAGCTCGGTGACGCGCTCGACCTGGCACGCACCAGCGCTCTCCAGGCGGCCGTCAAACAGGCCGACCAGCATCGCGGCTTCGAGCGGCTGCTGCAGCGCATCGCGCGCCGCACCCAGCAGTTGATCGGCCAGCAGCTGAAGAAGCTGGACGAGCTGGAGCGCAAGCACGAGGACCCCGAGGTGCTGGACGGCCTCTTCGACCTCGACCACCTCACGGCCCGCCTCCGGCGCTACGAGGAGAACCTCGTGATCCTCGCGGGCGGCTCCCCGCACCGGCGCTGGCGCAAGCCCGTACCGCTGCTGGACGTCATGCGCTCCGCCCAGGGCGAAGTGCAGGACTACCGGCGCGTGGTGCTGGATCCGGACGGCGCCCCGTGGCTCTCCGAGCGCGCTGTCGGCCCGGTCTCCCACGTGCTGGCGGAGCTGATCGAGAACGCCCTCACCTTCTCCAAGCCGCCCAGTCCCGTCGAGGTCAGGGCGGCCCGGGTCAGCCGGGGCCTGGCCATCGAGGTCGAGGACCGCGGGCTCGGCATGGAGGAGGATCAGCTCGCCGAGGCCAACGAGCTGATGAGCAAGCCGCCCCGGATGGACGTGCTGGCGCACTCCGACGACATCCGGCTGGGTCTGTACGTGATCGCGCGCCTCGCCGACCAGCACGGCCTGCGGGTGGAGTTCCGCCACTCGGCCTTCGGCGGCACCCGGGTCGTCCTTCTCGTCCCCGACGCGCTCACCGTCCCCGGTCCGCACTCCGGTCCGGTCGCGGTCCCGTCCCCCGAGGACGTCGGCGCCGAACCGGTCCCGGCACCCGCCCCGACCCGCGATGCCGACGCGCTGCCCAGCCGGGGCCGCGGTCAGGCTCTCGCCGGGGTCACGGCACTGCACGCCGCGAACACGCCGTTCGAGACCACCGGTACGCCCTACACGGTGGCGGACGAGCCCCTCCCCGACCGGGAGGAGCAGCCGCAGCCGGCCCCCTCCGACGACCCGTTCGGTGACCTGGTGACTCCGTACACCCCCTACGCCGACAGCGCGCCGGGGAACACGTACGGCCCCACCGCGCCCACGTCCCCGTACGGCGGCGGCACGGACCCGAACGGGTACGGCAGCCGGAACGACGCCCCGTACGGCGAGTCCGCCCCGTACGCCGGTGCCGAGCAGCCGTACATGAAGGCCGAGGGCCAGTACCCGGTATCGCACCAGCCCTACCAGACGCCCGAGGAGCCGTACATGACTCCGCACCAGCCGTACGAGGGACCGTACGCGGGCGTCCCCGACCGGACCGGCTTCCCGGTCCCCGGGCCCCGGCAGCCGGAACCGTCCGCCGGGCACCACGGACAGCTGCCGGTGTCCGAACCCGACCATCCGGCGCCCCCGGCGGCGGGAACGACCGGCCGGGAGGGCGGGCCGGGGCGGCCCGCCCTGCCGGCAGCACCCGCCGCGGAACCTCCGCTGCCGCGCCGGGTACGACAGGCCAGCCTCGCGGACGAACTGCGGATCGACCCGGCCTCCGGGCCTGCCGCACCTCAGCCGCCGAGCCTGTCCGCCAACCCGGTGCCCCGGCCGGCCCCGCGCCGCGCCGGTGCCGCCATCGGAGCCTTCCAGCGTCGGTCCCGCGCCGCACGCGCGACCGACGAGCCGCCGACGCAGCCCGCCCCTCCCGCACCCCTCCCCACGAGAGAAGAACGGCCATGACACGCACAACCGCCACTCACCAGGACCTCGACTGGCTGCTCGACGGTCTGGTGGACTCGGTGGCCGAGACCCTGAACGCCGTGCTGCTCTCCGACGACGGCCTGGTGGTGAGCCACTCGCGCACCGTGGAGCGGTCCGACGCCGAACGGCTGGCCGCCATCTGCACCGGCCAGCAGAGCCTGGCCCGCGGTGTGGGCCAGCTCTTCAACGGCGGCGGCGTGCACCAGGTGATCGTCGAGCTGTCGGATCTGTGGCTCTTCATCATCTCGGCCGCCCAGGGCACACACCTGGCCGTCGTCGCATCCCAGGAGGTGGATGCCGAGATCATGTCGCTCGCCATGCACAACCTCGTCCAGCAGGTCGGCCAGAAGCTCACCACCCCCGTGCGGAACGACTTCAACGCCTTCGGCGGCGGGGACGGGCCGCGCGCGTGACCCCGCACTGGGAGGACGAGGAGAACGAACCGGGCTGGGCGGACGGGGAGGACGGGGCGGGCACCATGGTGCGCCCGTACACCATCACCCGTGGCCGGACCGCTCCCGACCGGGACGACTTCACCCTCATCACCGTGCTGACCACCGCGGACGACCCGCGTGACGGACGCGGCGCGGCGGTCCATCCGGGCAGGCTCCAGCCGGAGCACCGGATGATCCTGGACCGCTGCCGGCGCCCCGCCGCTGTCGCCGAGGTCTCCGCGGACCTCAACCTCCCGGTCACGGTGACCAAGATCCTGCTGGCCGACCTGGTCGCCCAGGGCCTGCTGCTCGCCCGTGCGCCCCTTTCGGTGGCCCGGGCGGCCGGCGGCGCCGACATGGGAATGCTGGCCACCCTTCGCGACGGACTCGGGAGACTCTGAGCCAAGATGACCATCAGTCAGGCGGCCCCCGCCGCCGTAAAGATTCTGATCGCCGGCGGCTTCGGCGTCGGCAAGACCACCCTCGTGGGTGCAGTCAGTGAGGTCGCGCCCCTGCGCACCGAGGAGTTCCTGACCAAGGCGAGCATCGGCGTCGACGACCTGGCCGGTGTCGGGGAGAAGGACACGACCACCGTGGCCCTGGACTTCGGCCGGATCACGGTCAGTCCGGAGCTCGTCGTCTACCTGTTCGGCACGCCGGGCCAGGAGCGCTTCTGGTTCATGTGGAACGACCTGGTCAACGGGGCCCTCGGCGGCGTCGTGATCGCCGACACCCGGCGGCTGGAGACCAGCTTCGCCTCGATCGACTTCTTCGAGAGCCGGGACATCCCGTTCGTGGTGGCGATCAACTGCTTCCACGGCCACAACACCCGCACCCTGGAAGAGATCAGGGCTGCTCTCGACCTCGATCCGCATGTCCCCCTGCTGCTCGGCGACGTACGCGAGCGGCCCTTCGGCCGTGATGTGCTGCTGGCCCTGGTGGACCACCTGATGAGCCTGCCCGTCGCGGCCGGCTGACCCTCCTCCCCGACACTTCGCACTTTTCCCGCACTGGAGAGATCCGATATGGCAACACCCCTGCGCGTCCTGATCCACGGTGGCGGCATCGGCGGGCTGACGCTCGCCACCGCCCTGGCCCGGCGCGGCCACACCGTCGAGGTCGCCGAACTCCGCAACGAGCTGGACGCACTCGGCGTCGGCATCATCCAGCCGTCCAACGCCCTGCACGTCATGCGCGAGATCGGGGTCCTCGACGACTGCCTCAAGGCGGGCTTCGAGTGGGAGGTCCTCACCATCGCCGACCCGGCCGGCAACACCCTGGCCGAGATCCCGCAGCCCCGCATGGGCGACGCCCCGTCCAACAACGGCATCCCGCGCCCCGCGCTCGCCCAGGTGCTCGGCGCCGCGGCCACGGCGGCCGGCGCGACGATCCGTTTCGGCGCGACAGTCTCGGAGCTCACCGACGACGGCGAGGGCGTGGACGTCACCCTGTCCGACGGCTCGGCCGCGCGCTGGGACCTGGTCGTCGGCTTCGACGGCATCGGCTCGCCGCTGCGCACCCGGCTGTACGGCGACCGGTACGTCCCCGAGTACACCGGCTTCGCCAACTGGCGTGTCACCGTGCCCCGTCAGGAGCACGTGCGGGGCGTCGTGATGGGCACCGCGGGCCAGGCCGCCAAGGCGCTGCTCACCCCGATCACGGACGAACTGATGTACCTGGGCGCGGTGTTCGCCGAGTCCGAGGACTTCCGGCCCGACGCGGAGAAGGCTCACGAGCAGCTCAAGGAGCGGCTGCCGATGTTCTCCGGCCCGGTCGCCGAGGCGCTCGCCGCGGTCACGGGACCGGAAGCGGTGGTGTACTCGCGGATCTCCCAGGTGACCGTCGAGGAGCCGTGGCACGTCGGCCGGGTGGTCCTGGCCGGTGACGCCGCGCACGCGAGCACCCCGCACATCGCGCAGGGTGCGGCGATGGCCGTGGAGGACGCACTGGTGCTCGCCGAGTCGCTGGACGCCGAGGCGGACGTCGCCGCCGCGCTCGACGTCTGGGAGGCCCGCCGCCGCCCCCGTGCCATGTGGGTGCAGGCCATGTCGCGTGCCGTGCTCAAGCAGGAGACGGGCGGGGAGACGACGCCCGAGGAGGACGAGCTGCTGAAGGTCGGCATCCCGGGTGCGGCGCACGTGCTGGTACAGCCGTACTGATCATGCGCTGAGCGCGCCGAAGATCGCGAACGCCCCGTGCGGGCCCGGATTCCCGGGCCCGCACGGGGCGTTCGTGTGGTCAGGGCAGGACCGCCACCCCGTCGATCTCCACGAGCGCCTGTTCGTCCCAGAGCCGTGCTGCCCCGATGACGGCCATCGCCGGGTAGTCGCGGCCCGCGAGCCGCCGCCAGACGCGGCCCAGCTCGGCGGCGTTCGCCCGGTAGTCGGCGACGTCGGTGGCGTAGACCGTGACCCGGGCCAGGTCGGCCGGGGAGCCGCCGGCCGCGCGCAGGGCGGTGAGGAGGTTGGTGAGGGCGGTGGCGAACTGTTCGGGCAGCGTGCTTCCGGTGATGGCGCCCCGCTGGTCCAGGGCGGTCTGCCCGGCCAGGAACACCAGTTGGCTCCCGGTGGCGGTGACCGCGTGCGAGAAGCCTGCCGGCGGTGAGAGTTCGGCGGGGTTGATCCGGTGGATCGGGCTCATGCGGACGGCTCCCGGTTCGCGTACAGCTCCTTGGCGATGATGGTGCGCTGGACCTCGCTTGCGCCCTCGTAGATGCGGGGGGCGCGGACCTCGCGGTAGAGGTGTTCGAGGAGATGGCCGCGGCGCAGGGCGCGGGCGCCGTGCAGTTGGACGGCGGTGTCCACGACGTACTGCGCGGTCTCGGTGGCGTACAGCTTCGCCATGGCGGCCCGTCGCGGGACGCCGGGTTCCCCCGCGTCGTACGCGGCGGCGGCCGCGTACACCAGCAGCCGGGCCGCCTCGGTGCGGGTGGCCATCTCCGCGACCTGGTGGGAGACGGCCTGAAGGCCGCTCAGGGGGCCGCCGAACGCGGTGCGTGTGGCGGTGTGCTCCACGGTGGCGTCGAGGGCGGCCCGGGCCATGCCGACGGCGAAGGCGCCGACGCTGGGCCGGAAGAGGTTGAGGGTGTTCATGGCGACCCGGAAGCCCCGGTCCGGTTCGCCGAGCACGTCGTCGGGGGTGACCGGAACCGCGTCGAAGCGGAGGGCGCCGATCGGGTGCGGGGAGAGCATGTCCAGCGCGGTGCCGGTCAGCCCGGGACGGTCGGCGGGGACCAGGAACGCGGTGACGCCGCGCGCTCCGGCGCCCGCGGTCGTCCGGGCGAAGACGGTGTAGAAGTCCGCTTCCGGGGCGTTGGAGATCCAGCACTTCTCGCCGGTCAGCCGCCAGCCGTCGGGCGCGGGCACGGCGTCGAGGGCCAGGGCCGCCGCGTCGGATCCGGCCCCCGGCTCACTCAGCGCGAAGGCGGCGACGGCGCGGCCCGAACGGACCTCGGGGAGCCAGCGCTCGCATTGGGCGGGGGTGCCCGCCTGCACCACGGGGTACGCCCCGAGGCCCTGGAGGGCGAGGGCGGTCTCGGCCTCCGTGCAGCCGCGAGCGAGCGACTCGCGCAGCAGGCACAGGTCGAGCGCGCCGGAGCCGAACAGCCGGTCCAGCAGTCCGAGCTCGCCGAGCTCGGCGACCAAGGGACGGTTGACGTGCCCCGGCTCGCCCTTCTCGACGAGCGGGCGCAGCCGCTCATCGGCCAGGGTGCGCAGCTCCTCGCACCAGGCGGTCCGTGCCGGATCGAGCGAGAATGCCGTCATACCGGCGCCTCTCTTGTCGAAAGTCCCGTCAAAGCCGTGCGTGTGCCGTCCTGCTGGACGCCGCGGGTTTTATCGCGGACCGTTGACTACCGTCACCCAAACGATACGCTCCAAGGGCGACAAGGGGGCGATCCTTCATGGACCCGAACACCTCAGCGCACATCGACAGCTTCGCCAGGGAACATCTGCCGCCCGCCGACCAGTGGCCGGAACTGGTCTTCGACCTGCCCGAGCTGCACTATCCGGACCGGCTCAACTGCGCCGCCGAGCTCCTGGACCGTACGGCCGAGCACTTCGGACCGGACCGGCCCGCCTTCCGTACGCCCGACGGCGGGGTGCTGAGCTACGGGGAGCTGCGGGATCTGGTCGACCGGATCGCCCATGTCCTCACCTCGGACCTGGGAGTGGTGCCCGGCAACCGCGTGCTGCTGCGCGGCCCCACCACGCCTCGCCTCGCCGCCTGCTGGCTGGCGGTGCTGAAGGCCGGCGCGATCGCCGTCACCGTACTGGCGCAACAGCGGGCCGCCGAACTCGCCACGATCTGCTCGATCGCCCGGATCAGCCATGCGCTGTGCGATGCCCGGTCGGCCGAGGACCTGGTGAAGGCGGAGGTACCGGGGCTGCGGATCACGACGTACGGCGGTGACGCACCCGACGACCTGCTGCGGCTGGCCGCCGGCCGGCCGGGGCCGTACCGGGCCGTCGACACCGCGGCGGACGACGTGGCACTGATCGCGTTCACCTCGGGGACCACCGGGCGCCCCAAGGGCTGCATGCATCTGCACCGCGACGTGCTCGCCGTCGCGGACACCTTCTCGCGACACGTCCTGCGGCCGGTGCCCGACGACGTGTTCGCCGGCAGTCCGCCGCTCGGCTTCACCTTCGGGCTCGGCGGCCTGGTCGTCTTCCCGCTGCGGGCCGGCGCCTCGGCCCTGCTGCTGGAGCAGGCGGGCCCCAAGCAGTTGCTGCCCGCCCTGGCCGCACACCGGGTCTCGGTGCTGTTCACCGCCCCGACCGCCTACCGGGTGATGCTCGACCAGCTCGACGGTCACGACCTCTCCGCGCTGCGCCGCTGTGTCTCCGCGGGTGAGAACCTGCCCGTCGCGACCTGGCACTCCTGGTTCGAGCGGACGGGTCTGCCGATCATCAACGGCATCGGCGCCACCGAGCTGCTGCACATCTTCGTCTCCGCCGCCGACGAGGCGATCCGCCCCGGCACCACCGGCGTCCCGGTCCCCGGCTGGCAGGCCCGGGTGGTGGACCGGGACGGCGAACCGGTGCCGGACGGTGAGCCGGGCCTGCTCGCCGTGCGCGGGCCGGTCGGCTGCCGCTACCTCGCCGACGAGCGGCAGCGGGAGTACGTACGGCACGGCTGGAACCTCACCGGCGACACCTATGTGCGCGACGCGGACGGCTACTTCCGCTACGTGGCCCGCGCCGACGACATGATCATCTCCTCCGGGTACAACATCGCGGGACCCGAGGTCGAGGACGCCCTGCTGCGCCACCCCGAGGTGGCGGAGGCCGCGGTGGTGGGCCGTGCGGACGAGCTGCGCGGCCGGATCGTCGCGGCGTACGTGGTGCTGCGCGAGGGCTCCACCCTGTCGGCCGATGCGCTGCGCACCTTCATGCGGGCCGAACTGGCCCCGCACAAATGCCCCCGCCTCATCACGTTCCTGCCCGCACTGCCCCGTACCGCGACCGGCAAACTGCAACGGTTCCGGCTTCGCGCGGACGAACCCGGTGCGGACTCCGGCGCACCGGGCCGAGAATGATCACATGGTCGAACCGCACACCCCCCGCTCACTGATCGTCACCCTCTACGGTGCGTACGGCCGCACCCCGGGCGACGTCCCGATGCCGGTGGCGGAACTCGTCCGGCTGCTGGGCGCCGTCGGCGTGGAGGCCCCCGCCGTCCGGTCCTCCGTCTCCCGGCTGAAGCGGCGCGGACTGCTCGTCGCGGCCCGGACGCCGGGCGGGGCGGCCGGATACGCGCTCTCGGCCGATGCCCGCCAGCTGCTCGACGACGGCGACCGGCGGATCTACCGGCGGCCGGACCCGCGGATCGAGGACGGCTGGGTGCTCGCCGTGTTCTCCGTACCGGAGGCCGAACGCCACAAGCGGCATCTGCTGCGCTCGCGGCTGTCCGGGCTCGGCTTCGGCACCGCCGCACCCGGTGTGTGGATCGCGCCGGCGGCACTGCACGAGGAGACGCGGCACACCCTGGAGCGCCTCGGCCTCGCGCCGTACGTGGACCTGTTCCGCGGTGACCATCTGGGATTCACGGCCACAGGCGAGTCGGTGGCCCGCTGGTGGGACCTCGACGCGGTGGCCCGGCTGCACGACCAGTTCCTGGAGCGCCACGAACCGGTGCTGCGGTCCTGGGAGGCGCGTCCGGCCGGATCGCCTGTCCCGGAGACTGCGTACCGGGACTACCTGATGGCACTGGACTCCTGGCGGCAGGTGCCGTACGCGGATCCGGGGCTTCCGAGGGAACTGCTTCCGGAGAAGTGGCCGGGCGGCAGATCGGCGGAAGTCTTCGGGCTGTTGCACGAGCGGTTGCGGGATGCGGGGGCGGAGTTCGTCCGCGGATAAACCGCTGCCCCGACCGTGGTGCGCCCGGCAGAATGCGGACGCATGACCTGGACCTTCACTGACGACGTCGACGTGTTCCTCGACAAAGCCGGCCCCTCGCTGGCCGCCCGCCCGGCCGAGAGCACGGTCGTGCTGACCGTCACCGCGGCCCTGCGCCGCCACGGCCCGCACACCTATGGCGACCACGCCCCGGTGATGGGCTGGTGGCGCGGTGCCGACGGCGAGGTGGCGGGCACCCTGCTGCACACGCCGCCCTACCCGGCGACGCTGAACGCGCTCGCCCCGGAGGCGGTGGGTCCGTTGATGGACGCCCGTCGGCTCACCCGCGTCAACGCGGACCGGGCCACCGCTCGGGCGGTGACGGCCCACTGGCCGGGACACCGTGTCGACGAGGAGCAGCGGCTCTACCGGCTGGGCGAGTTGACCCCGCCGTCGCCCGCTCCCGGCGGCCGCGCAAGGGCGGCGGCCCCTGCGGACCGGGAGCTGCTGCTGCGCTGGTACGCCGGGTTCGCCGTCGACATCGGCGGGCCGGGCGGGCACGGCGAACGTCATGGGCGGGCGGTCGACGAGCGGACGGCGGAGGGCCGGCTGACGCTCTGGGAGGACGGCGGTGTCCCCGTGTCGATGGCAGGCATCTCGCTGCAGCTCGCGGGCACCGCGCGCGTCGCTCCCGTCTACACCCCGCCGGAGCACCGCGGCCGCGGCTACGCGGCGGCGGTGACCGCCGAGGTCAGCCGCGCCGCCCGGGAGGCTGGTGCTGACGAGGTGCTGCTCTTCACCGATCTCGCCAACCCGACGAGCAACGGTGTGTACACGCGCATCGGCTACCGCGCGGTCTCGGACCGGCTGGTGGTCAGCGCCGAGGAGGCGAGCGATGGATGAACCGCCCGAGCCGGTGTGGATGGTCGCGGCGAACGTGGTGCGATGGCGGCGGTACGGGGATCTGGGGCAGGAGTTCCGGCCCGGCACGAAGGCGTTCAGGGGCGGGGCGAAGGTCTACGTCCTGGACACCTACCCCGGGACGGGCAACGAGCAGCTGACCGCGGTGGGCCGCGGCCGGCACACCGGGCGCTGGATCACCATCGACACCGGGACCCGGCATCTGCACACCTTCCGACCGCAGTCGGTGTACTCCCCGGCCGTACTCCGACGGTGTGCGGGGATGCTCCCGCGGACGCGTGAGGAGGCGGCGGAACTGGCGGAACGGCTGCAACGCATCGCGCGCACCGGGCGCCACACCCACCACGCCGCCGCGCACCCCGATCCCTGCCTCTGCCACGAGTGCCTGCCGCTCAGTCCAGGGTGAGCCGCGGCTTCGGTGCGTCGGTACGGCCGGTCGGCGGGGTCCGGCTGCCCGCGCGGTACGGGAGCGGCCAGGGCGCGCTCGCTCCGGAGTAGCCCTGGTCGGCCGCAGCGTGGAGCGTCCAGTGCGGGTCGTACAGATGCGGGCGGGCCAGAGCGCAGAGGTCGGCGCGGCCCGCTAGCAGCAGCGAGTTCACGTCGTCCCAGGAGGAGATGGCGCCGACGGCGATGACGGGCACGCACAGGGCGTTGCGGATCCGGTCGGCGTACGGGGTCTGGTACGAGCGCCCGTACTCGGGCCGTTCGGAGGGGACGACCTGGCCGGTGGAGACGTCGATGGCGTCGGCGCCGTGCGCGACGAACGCGCGGGCGATCTCGACGGCGTCCTCGCCCGTCGTCCCGCCGTCGGCCCAGTCCGTCGCGGAGATCCGGACAGTCATCGGCCGGTCGTCGGGCCACCGTTCGCGGACCGCGTCGAAGACCTCCAGCGGGAAGCGGAGCCGGTTCGCCGGAGTGCCGCCGTACGCGTCGGTGCGGTGGTTGGTGAGCGGGGAGAGGAATCCGGAGAGCAGGTAGCCGTGGGCGCAGTGGAGTTCGAGGAGGTCGAACCCGCAGGTGTCTGCCCGCTCGGCGGCGGACGCGAACTGCTCGCGGACAGCCTTCAGACCGGCGTGGTCCAGTGCGTGCGGGACCTGGTTGACACCCGGAGCGTACGGGAGCGGGGAGGCGGCGGCGAGCGGCCAGTTGCCGTCGTCCAGCGGCTTGTCGATGCCTTCCCACATGAGCTTGGTGGAGCCCTTGCGGCCGGAGTGGCCCAGCTGGACTCCGACAGCGGTGCCCGGCGATCCGGCGTGCACGAAGTCGGTGATCCTGGTCCAGGCGGCCGCCTGCTCATCGGTGTAGAGGCCGGTGCAGCCCGGGGTGATGCGGCCCTCGGGGCTCACGCACACCATTTCCGTCATGACCAGCCCGGCACCCCCGAGAGCGCGCGCCCCGAGGTGGACGAGGTGGAAGTCGCCCGGGACGCCGTCGGTGGCGGAGTACATGTCCATGGGCGAGACGACGACCCGGTTGCGCAGCTCCAGGCCCCGCAGCCGCAGCGGGGTGAACATCGGCGGGGTGCCGGGGGCGCAGCCGAACTCGTCCTCGACGGCCGCGGTGAACGAGGCGTCGCGCAGCCGCAGATTGTCATGGGTGACGCGGCGGCTGCGGGTGAGGAGGTTGAAGGCGAACTGGCGGGGCGGCTGGTCGACGTACGTGCCCAGCTCCTCGAACCAGCGCAGGCTGGCCGCGGCGGCGCGCTGGGTCGACTCGACGACGGGCCGGCGCTCACCCTCGTACGCGGCGAGAGCGGCGGACAGGCCGGGCTGTTCCTCGATGCAGGCGGCGAGGGCGAGGGCGTCCTCGACGGCGAGTTTCGTGCCGGAGCCGATGGAGAAGTGCGCGGTGTGGGCGGCGTCGCCGATGAGAACGGTGTTCCCGTGCGACCAGTGCTTGTTGACGACGGTACGGAAGGTGAGCCAGGAGGAGCTGTTGGAGCGCAGCGGGCGGTGGCCGAGGGCGTCGGCGAAGATCTTGGCGCAGTGCCGGGTCGACTCGTCGGGGTCGCAGGTGTCGAATCCGGCCGCGCGCCAGACCTCTTCGCGCATCTCGACGATGACGGTCGAGGCATCGGGAGAGAAGGGGTAGGCGTGCAGTTGCATCACGCCGTACGCCGTCTCGGCGGTCTCGAAGCGGAACGCGTCGAGGGCGAAGTCCGCGGCGAGCCAGATGTACCGGCAGCGGTGGGTGGTGAGGCGGGGCCCGAAGCTCTCGGCGTGCGTGTCGCGGGTGAGGCTGTGCACGCCGTCGGCCGCGATCACCAGGTCGTAGGAGGCGGCGAGTTCGGCGGCGGGCGGCGCCTCCTCGCGGAAGCGCAGCCGCACCCCGAGGCCGGCGCAGCGTGCGTGCAGGATCTCAAGCAGCCGGCGGCGGCCGAGTGCGGCGAAGCCGTGGCCGCCGGAGGTCTGGGTGTGGCCGCGGTGGACGATGTCGATGTCGTCCCAGCGGACGAACTCGCGCTGGAGTGCGGCGTGGACTGCGGGGTCGGCGTGCTCGATGCCGCCGAGGGTCTCGTCGGAGAGGACGACGCCGAAGCCGAAGGTGTCGTCGGGGGCGTTGCGCTCCCAGAGGGTGATCTCCCGCTCCGGGCCGAGCCGCTTGAGCAGTGCCGCGGCGTAGAGCCCGCCGGGTCCGCCGCCGATGACGGCGATCCGGCGGAGTGTGTTCGCCTCCCTGCCGTGGGGCAAGGGGCCGGGGCGCCGGACTTCGGGGGGTGTCACCCGGATCACCGGCCCTGCCATTTCGGCGGCCGTTTCTCGGTGAACGCGGCGTGGAACTCGGTGTAGTCCTCGCCGTGCATCAGAAGGGCCTGGGTGGCGGCGTCCATCTCCACGGCGGCGGCCAGCGGCATGTCCAGTTCGGCGGTGAGCAGCGCCTTGGTCTGGGCGAGGGCGAGCGCGGGCCCGTCCGCGAGGCGGCGGGCGAGCGCCGCGGCCCGTGCGTCGGCCCCGCCCTCCTCGGCCAGTTCGCTGATCAGCCCGATGCGCTCGGCCTCGGGGGCGCGGACCGGTTCGCCCAGCATCAGCAGCCGGGTGGCGTGGCCGAGGCCGACGACCCGGGGCAGCAGGTAGGCCGCGCCCATGTCCCCGCCGGAGAGCCCGACGCGGGTGAACAGGAAGGCGAACCGGGCCGAGGGGTCGGCGACCCGGAAGTCGGCGGCCAGCGCGAGAACGGCGCCCGCTCCGGCGGCGACCCCGTGCACGGCCGCGACGACGGGGAACGGGCACTCCCGCAGGGCCCGTACGACCTGACCCGTCATCCGGTTGAAGTCCAGCAGCTGGGCGGTGTCCATCGCGAGGGTGGCGCCGATGATCTCGTCCACGTCGCCGCCCGAGCAGAAGCCGCGCCCCTCACCGGCCAGCACCAGGGCCCGCACGGAGCGCTCCCGCGCCAGCTCGGCCAGGAGGTCGCGCAGATCCGCGTAGGCGCCGAAGGTCAGCGCGTTCAGCTTCTCGGGCCGGGCGAGGGTGACGGTGGCGACGCCGTCCTGCGTCGTGACCCGCAGATGGCGCCAGTTCTCCGTGGGGGAAGCGGAGCTGGGAAACGGACTCATCGAGGGTGGTCCCCTTCGGCCGTCGGGCTGCTGCCTGACCCCGAATTTATCACTCGTACGTGACTTCCGTCACGAGTACGCGATAAGTGGAGCGTGAAACCGGAGTGACGAACGTCCCCTTCGTACCGGTCGGCAGGCCCTTGCCCGTGTCATGGGGATTCGTAAGGTTGAAACCAAGAAGTTTTGAGCTCCGGAACTCTTGAGCCCAGGACTGTTGACGCTCTCCCGAACGGAAGCCCTGCCGTGCCGCCCGATGCCTCCGCACCCGCCGCCTGGCGTATCGCACTGCCGCACTCCGCGGCCGCAGTGCCGATCGCCCGCGCGCTGATCCGTTCGGTGCTGGCGTCCATCGGCCCGGACTCCGACGCCCCCGCCGACAGCGACACCGCCGAACTGCTGACCGCGGAGCTGGTCGCCAACGCCGTGGAGCACACCCCCGGCGACGAGCCCGTCGAGCTGGTGGTGGAGCTCCTGCCGACCGGGTGCCAGGTGGAGGTGCACGACGGCGATCCGGCCCCGCCGGGCGATCTGTCCCGCCCGGAGCCGGGCTGGACGCCCGATCCGTGGCAGGAGCACGGCCGGGGGCTGCTGCTGATCCGTACCCTCAGCTCGTCCTGCGGTCACCGCACGACGGAGCGCGGCAAGGCGGTGTGGTTCACCCTGCCGTCGCTCACCCGCCCGACGGCCTGACCCGGCGGACCGCTCAGCCGCCGGCCCGGCCCGCCAGCCGCGAACGGCTGCGCCCGTAGCCGGCGTACACCGCCGCACCGGCCACCAGGAACACCGCGAACTGCACCCAGGTCGACCAGCCGGTCCCGTACATCAGATACACGCAGAAGCCGACGCCGAGGAGCGGGCTGAGCGGGTGGAGCGGGACCCGGAACGAGCCCTTCACCTCCGGATTGCGGCGGCGCAGCACGATCACGGCGACATTGACCGCGACCATCGTGGCCAGCGTCCCGATGGTGGTCAGGTTCACCACCACGTCGAGCGAGGAGAAGGCCGCCGGAACGGCGAAGACGCCGGCGACGATCCAGGTGTTGGCGACCGGCGTCGCGGTGCGCGGTGAGACCCGTTCGAAGACCCGCGGGACCAGGCCGTCGCGCGACATGGACATCAGGATGCGGGTCTGCCCGTACATCACCGCGAGGACGACCGAGGCGATGGCGACGACCGCACCGAACGCGATGATGCCGCCGCCGACCGTCGATTCGGTGACCTGGTCCACGATCAGCGAGAGCGCGGCAGGCTTGTCGGAGACGGCGTCCGGGCCGAGGGCGCCGATCGCGGCGAGGGCGACCGCGCAGTAGAGCAGCGTGACCAGGCCGATGCAGATCATGATCGCGATCGGAATGTTCCGCCGTGGGTTCTTGACCTCCTCGCCCGTGGTGGTGATGGCGTCGAACCCGATGTACGAGAAGAACGCCAGCGAGGCGCCCGCGGTGACGCCGCCCGCGCCATGGGACACGAACGGCGTGAGGTTGTCGTGCTCGAAGGCCGTGAAGGCGATGACGCAGAACATGATCAGAATGGTGATCTTGAGGACGGCCATCGCCGCCGTGGCCCCGGCGCTCTCCCGGACGCCGCGCACCAGCAGCGTCGCGGCCATCATCACCACGAGCACGGCCGGCAGGTTGATCACACCGCCGTCGCCGGGACCGGCGGAGAGCGCGGCCGGCAGCTGCCATCCGAAGAGGCTGTCGAGCAGCTCGTTGACGTACTGGCTCCAGCCCACCGCCACCGCGGAGACGGACACGCCGTACTCCAGGAGCAGGCACCAGCCGACGAGGAAGGCCGTGCGCTCGCCGAGCGTGGCGTAGGCGAAGGAGTACGAGCTGCCGGACACTGGAATCGCGCTGCCCAGCTCGGCGAACGAGAACGCGGTGAAGATGCAGGTGACGGCCGCGAGGGCGAAGGACAGCACGACCGCGGGACCGGCCTCGGCCACGCTGTCGGACAGGCCGACGAAGATGCCGGTGCCGACGACCGCGCCGACCCCGAAGCACACCAGCTGGAAGAGCCCCATGGTGCGCTTGAGCCCGTGGCCCTCCAGGTCGGCGCCGGACTCGGCGATCAGCTGGTGCGGGTCCTTGACGCGGTGTGGCGGGCCGGGCAGGCGCAGGGGGCTCACGGCGGTGGTCTCATCTCTGGCGGTGCAGGTGGGGGGATGGTGCGGCAACGGCAGTGGGGGCCGGTCGCCGCACACGAAAATGGGGTTCGAGCGTGCGAGCCCGAACCCCACCAACGGGGACCATATTAGGCCCCCTGCGCATATTCACCCAATTAGGTGCATTCTCATGCGGCACCACCGCGTCAGCGCGTGGCCATCGTCGCGACCAGGACGGCCTTGATCGTGTGCATCCGGTTCTCGGCCTCGTCGAAGACGACGGAGTGCGCGGACTCGAAGACCTCGTCACTGACCTCCAGCTCGGTCAGACCGTGCCGGGCGTGGATCTCGCGCCCCACCTTGGTGCCGAGGTCGTGGAAGGCCGGGAGGCAGTGCAGGAACTTCACGTCGGAGTTGCCGGTGGCCCGCAGGACGTCCATGGTGACGGCGTACGGCGCGAGGGCGGCGATGCGCTCGTCCCAGACCTCCTTGGGCTCACCCATCGAGACCCAGACGTCGGTGGCGACGAAGTCCGCGCCGCGCACCCCCTCTGCGATGTCCTCGGTGAGCGTGACCGTCGCACCGCTGGCCACGGCGAGCTCACGGGCCTGTGCGACGACGGCATCGGCGGGCCAGTAGGCCTTCGGCGCGACGATGCGCACGTCCATGCCCAGCAGGGCGCCGGTGACGAGGTAGGAGTTGCCCATGTTGAACCGGGCGTCGCCGAGGTAGGCGAAGGCGATGCGCTCCAGCGGCTTCGCGCTGTGCTCGGTCATCGTGAGGACGTCGGCGAGCATCTGCGTGGGGTGCCAGTCGTCGGTCAGCCCGTTGAAGACCGGCACACCGCCGTGGGCCGCCAGCTCCTCGACGGCGTCCTGGCTGTCGCCGCGGTACTCGATGCCGTCGAACATCCGGCCGAGGACGCGGGCGGTGTCCTTCACGGACTCCTTGTGCCCCATCTGCGAGCCGGAGGGGTCGAGGTAGGTGGTGGAGGCCCCCTGGTCGGCGGCTGCCACCTCGAACGCGCAGCGGGTACGGGTCGAGGTCTTCTCGAAGATCAGCGCGATGTTCCGGCCGCGGAGCTGCTGGACCTCGGTCCCCGACTTCTTCGCGGCCTTGAGCTCGGCGGCCAGGGCGATCAGGCCGCGGAGCTCCTCGGCCGTGAAGTCCAGCTCCTTGAGGAAGTGGCGGCCTGCGAGGTCTATGGCCATGGTGACTGCTCCTGGGTCGGACGGGGAGGCATACGGTAACCCTGGAAGTCTATACGACGCAATGCATCGCTATACAGAGACAGTGCATCACTGCCGCTGTACAGCGGCAGTGATGCACTGCCCCGCCCGCGGACTGCCGCCCGCCCTCGCCGTACGCCCCGCCTACACCGGATCCCTGACCACCGGGCAGCTCATGCAGCGGGGCCCGCCCCGGCCCCGGCCCAGTTCGCTGCCGCGGATCTCGATGACCTCGATGCCTTCCTTGCGCAGATGGGTGTTGGTGGTGGCGTTGCGCTCGTAGGCGACGACGACACCCGGTTCGACGGCCAGCACGTTGCAGCCGTCGTCCCACTGCTCGCGCGCGGCCGCGTGCACGTCCTGGGTGGCGGTCAGGACCCGGATCTCGTCCAGCCCCAGCGCCTCGGCGATGGCGCGGTGCATGTGCTCGGGCGGATGGTCGGTGACCTTGAGATCGCGCGGCCCGTCCCCGGGTTCGATGGTGTACGAGCGGAGCATGCCCAGGCCCGCGTACTTGGTGAAGGTGTCCCCGTCGACCATCGTCATCACCGTGTCGAGGTGCATGAAGGCCCGGCTCTTGGGCATGTCGAGCGCCACGATCGTCCGGGCGGACCCGGCGTCGAAGAGGCCTCGGGCCAGCATCTCCACCGCCTGCGGGGTGGTGCGTTCGCTCATCCCGATGAGCACGGCCCCCTGGCCGATGACGAGGACGTCGCCGCCCTCGATGGTGGAGGGGTAGTCGTCCTGGCCCTCCGACCAGTGGTGGAAGGCGCCCGCGTCGGGGCCCGTGAAGAGCGGGTGGTGGCGGTAGATCGCCTCGAAGTGGACGGTCTCGCGCTGCCGGGCCGGCCAGCGCATGGCGTTGATGGAGACGCCGTCGTAGATCCAGGCCGAGGTGTCGCGGGTGAAGAGGTGGTTGGGCAGTGGGCCGAGGAGGAAGTCGTCCAGGTCCATGACGTGGAAGCGCACGGAGGTCGGCTCGCGGTACCGCTCCAGGAACTCCCGCTTCGTCATCCCGCCGACCAGCGCCTCGCAGAGGTCGGCGGTGGACAACTCCTCGAAGGCGGCCCGCAGGTGCTCGGTGGCCAGCGGACCGTACTCCTTCTCCGCGAAGACCCGGTCCAGTACGAGCCGTCGGGCCACGGGAATCTCCAGCGCCTCCCGGAGCAGGTCACCGAAGAGGTGCACCTCCACCCCGCGGTCGCGCAGCACGTCCGCGAAGCCGTCGTGCTCCTGGCGGGCCCGGCGCACCCACAGCACGTCGTCGAAGAGCAGCGCGTCCTTGTTGCCCGGAGTGAGCCGTTTCAGTTCCAGATCGGGGCGGTGCAGGATGACGCGGCGCAGCCGCCCGGCCTCGGAGTCGACATGGAATCCCATGTCCTCATCCTCACCGCGCGGGACACCGTTCACCCGGCGAATCGCCAGCAGGTTCTGCCGACGGGCCGGGACCCCTCACGGTCCGGCCCGTCGCCGGGGCACTACAGCCGCGGGTCCACCGGCTCCGACTCCAGCGCCAGAACCGCGAACACCGCCTCATGGACCCGCCACAGCGGCTCCCCCTCGGCCAGCCGGTCCAGGGCTTCCAGGCCAAGGGCGTACTCGCGCAGGGCGAGCGACCGCTTGTGGCCGAGGAAGCGCCCGCGCAGCCGGTCCAGGTTCTCCGGGCGGGTGTACTCGGGGCCGTAGATGATCCGCAGGTACTCCCGGCCGCGCACCTTGATCCCGGGCTGTACGAGGCGGTCCTGCCCGTCCCTGACGAGCGCGCCGAGCGGCTTGACGACCATTCCCTCGCCGCCGCGGCCGGTCATCTCCAGCCACCACTCGACGCCGGAGCGGACCGACTCCTCGTCGGCGGTGTCGACGACAAGCCGCCGGGTGACCTGGAGCAGTCCGGTGGGGTCGTGCTCCACCAGCCGGTCCAGCCAGGCCAGCTGCTCGTCGTGCGGTACGGAGGCGAGCGAACGGCCCTGCACCGCGAGGATCTGGAACGGCGCGAGGCGCACCCCGTCCAGGCCTTCGGTGCTCCAGCAGTACCGGCGATAGGCCTCGGTGAACGCGGCCGCGTCCTCGGCCCGCCCCCGCTGCCGCGCCGCGAGCGCACCGACGTCGATGCCGCGTGCCGCAGCCGCCGCGAGCGCCCCGGTGGCGGCCGGGAAGACGGCGCCGGACGCGGCACCGACCGCCGCGTACTGCGAGCGGAGCAGTCCGGCCGCCTTCAGCGACCAGGGCATCAGCTCGGCGTCGAGCAGCACCCAGTCCGTGTCCCACTCCTCCCACAGCCCGGCAGCGGTGACGGCCGCGCGCAGCCGGCCCAGCACGTCCTCGGTGAGCGCGGGATCGTCCAGGAACGGCCGTCCGGTTCGGGTGTGCAGCGCACCCGTCGGGCCGCCCTCGCCGGAGTCGCCCGTGCCGAAGCGCTCCCGCGCCGCGTCCGCGTCCCGGCAGACCAGGGCCACGGCCCTGGAGCCCATGTGCTTCTCCTCGCACACGACCTCGGCCACGCCGTCCGCCCGGTACTGCGCGAACGCCTCGGCCGGGTGCTCCAGATACCCCTCCTCGTGCGAGGTGGCGGTCGGCGCCATCGTCGGCGGGAGATAGGCGAGCAGCCGGGGGTCGACGGCGAACCGGCTCATGACCTCCAGCGCCGCCGCGGCGTTCTCCTCGCGCACCGCGATCCGGCCCATGTGCCGGGTCTCCACGACCCGTCGGCCCTGCACATCGGCGAGGTCGAGCGGCCGGCCCTCCCGGCCGCCCGGCGCCTCCGTGGTCAGCGGCTTCACGGGCTCGTACCAGACCTGCTCGGCCGGTACGTCGACCAGCTCACGCTCCGGCCAGCGCAGCGCGGTCATCTTTCCGCCGAACACGGCCCCGGTGTCCAGGCAGATGGTGTTGTTGATCCATGAGGTGGTCGGCACGGGGGTGTGGCCGTAGACCACGGTGGCGCGGCCGCGGTAGTCCTCCGCCCAGGGGTAGCGCACCGGAAGCCCGAACTCGTCGGTCTCGCCGGTCGTGTCGCCGTAGAGCGCGTGCGAACGGACCCGCCCGGAGGTGCGCCCGTGGTACTTCTCGGGCAGACCGGCGTGGCAGACGACCAGCTTGCCCTCGTCCAGCACGTAATGGCTGACGAGGCCGTCGATGAACACCCTCACCTGCTCCCGGAATTCCGGGTTCTCGGCGTCCTCCCGCTCCAACTGCTCGATCGTCTCGGCGAGCCCGTGGGTCTGCTGGACCTTGCGGCCCTTGAGGTAACGGCCGAGCTTGTTCTCGTGGTTGCCCGGCACGCAGAGCGCGTCGCCGTCCGAGACCATGGACATGACGCGGCGCAGCACACCTGGGCTGTCGGGCCCGCGGTCGACGAGGTCGCCGACGAACACCGCCGTACGCCCTTCCGGGTGCGAGCCGTTCACGTAGCCGAGCTTGCCGAGCAGGGTCTCCAGCTCGGAGCTGCAGCCGTGGATGTCACCGATGATGTCGAAGGGACCGGTGAGGTGGCGGAGGTCGTTGTAACGGCGCTCCAGGACCACTTCGGTGTGCTCGGCCTCCTCCTCGGTGCGCAGGACATGGACCTTGCGGAAGCCCTCGCGCTCCAGGCCGCGCAATGACCGGCGCAGCTCCCGGCGGTGGCGCTGGACGACGTGGCGGGGCATGTCGGCACGGTCCGGGCGGGCCGCGTTGCGTGCGAGGCAGACCTCTTCGGGCAGGTCGAGGACGATCGCGATGGGCAGCACGTCGTGCTCCCGGGCCAGCTGGACCAGCTGGCGGCGGCTCTCCGACTGGACGTTGGTGGCGTCGACGACGGTCAGCCGTCCCGCTGCCAGGCGCTTGCCCGCGATGTAGTGCAGGACGTCGAAGGCGTCCCGGCTGGCGCTCTGGTCGTTCTCGTCGTCGGCGACCAGGCCCCTGCAGAAGTCGGAGGAGATGATCTCGGTCGGCTTGAAGTGCCTGTGGGCGAAGGTGGACTTGCCCGAGCCGCTCGCCCCGATGAGAACGACGAGGGAGAGGTCCGTCACCGGCAGGACACGCGCGGTGCTGCCGCCGGTGGTGTCACGGGTGGCGTCGCTGGTGCTGTCGCCGGTGGTGTCACGGGTGGCGTCGCTGGTGCTGTCGCTGGTGCCGTCGCTGGTGCTGTCGCTCGTGCCGTCGTTGGTACTGCTCATGCTGCCTTCGCCTCCTTCTCGCTCTTCGTGGCCTTCGTGGGCTTCGTGGCCTTGTCCGTCTTGTCGGGCGTCTCGGTCTTGTCGACGTTCGCGGCAGCACCGGGCATCTCGGTGTTGTCGGCGTTCACGGCCGCGCCGGCCTTCTCCGTCGCGCCCGACCTCCCGGTCCCGTCCACACTCTCGGCCACGTCGGCCACGTCGGCCGCGGTCATCGTGAACACGGCCAGCTGGGTGGGCGGACCCACCTCGGGGTCGTCGGGGCCCACCGGGACGAACTCCACCCCGTACCCGTGCCTGTGGGCCACTTCGCCGGCCCAGTCCCGGAATTCGGCCCGCGTCCACTCGAAGCGGTGGTCGCCGTGCCGGACGTGCCCGGCCGGGAGGGTCTCCCAGCGGACGTTGTACTCGACGTTCGGCGTGGTCACGAGCACCGTGCGGGGGCGGGCCACGCCGAACACCGCGTACTCCAGAGCCGGCAGCCGCGGCAGGTCGAGGTGCTCCACGACCTCGCTCAGCACCGCCGCGTCGTATCCCTTGAGCTGCTTGTCCGTGTACGTGAGCGAGCCCTGTCTGAGCGTCACCCGGGCGGCCTGCCGCTCCCCCATCCGGTCCAGCTTCAGCCTCCGCGAGGCGATCGTCAGGGCGCGCATCGAGACGTCGACGCCGACGATCTCGGTGAAGCGCACATCCTTGAGCAGGGCCTGCACCAACTGGCCCTGACCGCAGCCCAGGTCGAGCACCCGGCTCGCCCCGGCAGCGGTCAGCGCCGCCAGGATCGCGGCCCTGCGCTGCTCGGCGAGCGGCACCGGCCGCTCCTCGGTGTCGGCCGTCTCGTCGACGGCGTTGTCGATGTTCTCGACGTCCAGGTCGTCGGACTCGGCCAGCCGCACCAGTTCCAGCCGCTGCATCGCCTGCCGGGTCAGCCCCCAGCGCCGCGACAGGTAACGGCTGGTGATCAGCTTCTGCTCCGGGTGGTCCGCCAGCCAGCCCTCACCCGCCCGCAGCAGCTTGTCCACCTCGTCCGGCGCCACCCAGTAGTGCTTGGCGTCGTCGAGTACCGGCAGCAGGACGTACAGCTGGCGCAACGCGTCCGCGAGCCTCAACTCGCCTTCCAGTACGAGCTGTACGTAACGCGAGTCCCCCCACTCGGGGAACTGCTCGTCCAGCGGTACGGCCACCGCGTCCACCCTCGACCAGCCGAGCGGCCCGAAGAGCTTGCGCACCAGCTCGGCACCACCACGGGCCGGGAGGGCGGGCACCTCGATCCGCAGCGGCATCGGTGCCGCCGCCCGCTCGGGCATCGTCTTGCAGGTGCCGCTCAGCGCGGACTTGAAGACGGTGCTCATCGCGACGGAAAGCAGCGAGGACGCGGCGTAGGGGCGGTCGTTGACGTACTGCGCGAGTGCCGCGTCGGGGGCACCACCGCGGCCCTTGCCCTTGCCCCGCCGCACCAGCGCCACGGGATCCACCTCCAGCAGCAGGGCTGCCGTGCAGTGCTCCGCGGACGCCTCGGGATAGAAGACGTGCGCGGTGCCATGGGAGGTGGAATACGTCTGCGCCTTCTCGGGATGCTTGTGCAGCAGGAAGCCGAGATCGGTGGCGGGACGCTCCGGGGTGCCGGTGGTACTGATCGTCAGGAACACGCGTCCGAGTATGGTCCGGTTCATTCGCCCTCACCAGGCATTTTCACCCCCCGGGCTCGGTTGCCGCTCCTCCTTCGCCGAGCAGCGCGGCCAGTTCCGCGATGGTGGCCGGACCGACGCGGCAGCAGCCGCCGACCAGCCGAGCCCCGGCGTTCTGCCAGGCCCTGACCCGGCCGGGGTCGAACGTGGCGCTCCCGGCCCATCTCCTTCCGTTCGCATCCCAGCGCTCACCGCTGTTCGGGTAGACGACGACCGGCTTCCCGGTCGTCTCCGCCGCCATCCGGACCGCCCCGTCCGCGTCGGCCGGGTCGCAGCAGTTCACCCCTGCCGCCACCACCTGCTCCTCTCCGTCGACGAGGGCGAACGCCTCCTCCAGACGCTGCCCGGCCCTGGTCCGGTCGCCGGCCACGGTGTACGAGAGCCAGACCGGCAGCCCGCACTCCCCCGCCACCCGCAACAGCGCCTGCGCCTCGTCCGTGTCCGGCACCGTCTCCAGCGCGAGCACATCGGGGCCGGCTGCGGCCAGGGCCTCGATCCGGGGGCGGTGGAAGCGCTCCAGCTCCCGGACCGTGAGCCCGTAGCGGCCCCGGTACTCCGCCCCGTCCGCCGTGACCGCCCCGTACGGGCCGACCGAGGCGGCGACCCAGACGTCCCGGTCCACCGCCTCCGCCGCCCGACGAGCCAGCTCCACGCTGCGGGCGAAGAGCCCGGCCGCCTCCGCCCGCCCGATCCCGCGCTGCCTGAACCCTTCGAAACTCGCCTGGTAACTGGCGGTGATGAGCACCTGCGCGCCCGCCCGCACATACGCCCCGTGCGCCGCCTCGATCTGCTCCGGCCCGTCGGCGAGCAGCCGGGCGGACCACAGCGCGTCGGAGAGATCGCAGCCCTGCGCCTCCAACTGGTTGGAGAGCCCTCCGTCGAGCAGAACCGGGCCCTCGTCGAGCGCCGCTGCGAGCGTTCCGGAGGGAGGCACGGCGGATCGGCCGGAGTGGCGGGCGGGTGACACAGTGGCTCCTCTCTCAGTTGAGCTGGGACTGGACCTGCGACGAGATCAGCTCCAGGTGCTCCAGGTCATCAAGGTCCAGTACCTGGAGGTAGATACGAGACGCCCCGATCGCACCGAACCGGCCGATCTTGTCGACCACCTCGGCGGGCGAGCCGGCCAGTCCGTTGGCCTTCAGCTCCGCCACGTCCCGTCCGATGACGGCGGCCCGGCGCGCCACCTCCGCATCGTCCTTGCCGACGCAGACGACCAGGGCGTTGGAGTACACCAGATCGTCCGGGCGCCTGCCCGCCTCCGCGACCGCCGCCCTGACCCGGCCGAACTGCTTCTCGCTGTCATCCAGTGAGGCGAAGGGGATGTTGAACTCGTCGGCGTACTGAGCGGCCAGCCGCGGCGTCCGCTTCGCGCCGTGTCCGCCGATCAGCACCGGCACCTTGGCCTGCGCGGGCTTGGGCAGCGCAGGCGAGTCCGTGAGCTGGTAGTACGTGCCGTCGTAGCTGAACGTCTTGCCGACCTCGGTGGCCCACAGACCGGTGACGATCGCCAGCTGCTCCTCCAGCCGGCCGAACTTCTCCTTGGGGAAGGGAATGCCGTACGCCTTGTGCTCCTCCTCGAACCAGCCGGCCCCCAGGCCCAGTTCGACGCGGCCGCCGGACATCTGGTCGACCTGGGCCACCTGGATGGCGAGCACTCCGGGCAGCCGGAACGTCCCCGCCGTCATCAGTGTGCCGAGGCGGATCCGCTTGGTCTCGCGCGCCAGTCCGGCCAGCGTGATCCATGCGTCCGTCGGACCGGGGAGGCCGTCGCCCTGCCCCATGCGCAGATAGTGGTCGGACCGGTAGAAGGCATCGAAACCGAGGTCCTCGGCCGCCTTCGCGACGGTGAGCAGTGTGTCGTAGCTCGCCCCTTGCTGGGGCTCGGTGAAGATTCGAAGATCCATGCCTCCATCCTGCACCTCCGGACGCCGCGATTCCCCTCCCGCTGCCTTCTCCACCGCTCCGCGCCCGCGTCGTGCCGGACGCCGGGGTGTGCCGGGTGCCGGGGCGTGCCGGACGCCGGGCGCACCGGGTGCCGGACGCTCAGGCGATGTCGGTCGCGGGCCCCACCGGTCCGTGCAGCACGCCGTGCGGGCCGTCGCGCTCCCTGCCGCGCTCCAGATCCTCCCGGTGTTCCCGGTCGCGCTCGTCGAGCAGCCGGAGCATCCCGTGCACCCGGTCCGTCGACTCGTCGGCGGCGTCGATCGCCTCCATGCACTGCCAGTACAGGCCCTGTTCATCCGTCTCGCACGCCACTCCGACCAGGGCTATCCCCACTTCCCCGAGCAGCGCGCCCAGGCCCGTCAGGGACGCTCGCGGATCGGCGACCTCGGAGAGCTGCGCGGCGCGGGCCACACCGGCCCGCGCCGCCGGGTGGTCCAGCGCACCGTTGCTCCGCCCGCCGATCTCGCTGAGTCCGCCCGCCTCGCCCCGTAACTCCTTGGGGCCGCTCGCCGCCAGCCGGCTCCCGATCGCCTGCGCCAGCGCCTGGGCCTGCCAGGCCTCGGCGATGATGTCCGGCGTGCCCCGGCTCTGTGCCAGCGCCCTCCGGATGACTGCTACAAGCCGCTCCGCTTCCATCCGTCGCCCCCGTTCGATACGAAAACCCACTCACCTCTTCCATTACCCACAGTGAGGGTGGCGGTACCGAAAGGCCAGAGGATTTCGGAAATCTGTGGACACCGAGTCGACTGTGAACAAGTCGATCACTCCGAAGAGTGACGGGCGGTGGAATCCGTCGGCTCCGGCACCGGGAAGCGCAGCTCGTTCCGCTCGATCTTCGCCGCCAGCGCCGCCAGCGCGTCGATGCCCAGCACCTCGCAGAACTGCAGCAGGTAGGCGAGAACGTCCGCGACCTCGTCCGCGACCCTGGGGGCCGTTCCGGGGTCCTCCATGACCCGCGCCGACTGTTCCGGCGTCAGCCACTGGAAGATCTCCACGAGTTCGGCGGCCTCGACGCTCAGCGCCGACGCGAGGTTCTTGGGGGTGTGGTACTGCCCCCAGTCCCGTGCGGCCGCGAAGGCGGCGAGCCGTTCCTGGAGCATCCGTACGTCGAGTTCTGTCACGTCCCCAGGTCTACCACTGCCGCTCCGGGCGCCCTTCGGCCGGAATCGGCCCCCGCCCGTGCGAGCGGCCTCGCATGTCAGCGCGACCCCGCCCCGACCACGCGCGCCGGCCACGCTCATCGTCCACGTTCACCGACCTTGCCTTCCGTCCACGCCCGCCCGGCCACGTTCACCGACCCCGTCCTCCGTCGACGCCTGCCGGCCACACTCATCGACCCCGCCCTCCGGCCACGGCACCCGCTCGGGCCGACGGCATGCCGGGCCGCACCCGGTCACGGCGTACCGGAGACGACGCCGTACCGGGTGCCGCGGCGCCCTCGGAAAGACCGGCTACGCCCCCGGTACGCCCGCCGCCGTCACGCCCTCGACCTCCATGCCGATGGGCGACAGGAGGAAGACGTTGCGGTCGACGCGATGCATACCGCTGCCCAGGCCGAAGACGACCCCGCTGGTGAAATCCAGGATCCGCTTGGCCACATCGGTCTCGGCGCTGGTCAGATCGAGGAGCACCGGAATCTGCGCGACCAGGTACTCGGCGACCTCGCGCGCGTCCGCGAAGATCTGGACCCGCAGCACCACCATGCGCCGCTGTTCGGCGGTCTCCCGCTCGTCCGGGACCGTGCGGTGGTCGACCCGGGAAGGCCACTCGTTGCGGCTGCGCAACGGTACGACCTGGGCCAGCCCCTCCCACTGCTCGTCCGTGACGTCGTACCTGTCGTACCTGCTCACCGGACCACCCCGTCTGTGCATCGGTTGGCGTTACGCCGGCTGCGCTCACTGTTCATCGGGCAATTCTCTCGCCCCTCACCCGTTCGGCCTACCAGCGACACGGTTCAGGAGCCGATCGGAACGGCCGGCTCACCCGCCCGGCCCCGGTCCGGGCCCGTGGACGCGGTGGTGTCCAAGGGCGTGAAACGTACCGGAAGGTGCACCAGTGCGCGGTGGAACGGACCGGGCCGCCACAGCAGTTCGCCCACCGGAACAGCAAGCTCCGCATCGCACAGCTGGCTGGTCAGCTGCTCGATCGCGGTCATCGCGATGAGCAGTGCGGGCTGCTGCGCGGGGCATCGGTGGGGCCCTGCCGACCAGGCGAGATGGGCGCTGCCCCCGGACCGGACTCCGGTGTCCGAAGTCGCCGGTCCGGACTGGGTGTTGGCCGCTCCGAAGGAGACCAGGAGGAGCTGTCCGGCGCGCAGCCTGACCCCGTGGAACTCGGTGTCGTGGCGCGGGTAGTGCGCCGCCAGATTGGCGATCGGCGGATCCCGCCACAGCACCTCGTTGATCGCCTCGTGAGCGGTCATCGCACCCCTGTGCACCGAGCCCGCGTACCGCCCGTCGGTGAGCATGTGCAGGATCGCGTTGCCGATCAGATTGGTCGCCGGATCGTGACCCGCGCTCATCAGCAAAGTGATCTGACGCACAGTCTCGTCGTTGTCGAGACGGGCCGGATGCGCGAGGAAGTACGAGGTCAGATCGCGGCGCGGCCTGGCCCGCCGGTCTGCGACGAGACGCGTGACGACATCGACGAGGTCGGCGTACGCGGCGGCGGCGCCCTGGGCCGAGTTCATCATGCCGCCGACGCCGTCGACGATGCGTTCGCCGTCCTCGGGGTCGACTCCGAACCAGGTGACGAAGACGTGCAGCGGGAGCAGCCGCGCGTACTGGCCGATGAGATCCCCGCTGCCGGTGGCGGCGAACTCGCCGATGAGCTGCTGGGCGACCCTGGCCACCTCGGTGCGCAGGATGTGGGGTTCGATCAGGGCCAGGGTGTCGTTGATGGCCTCGCGGTAGCGTGCGTGTTCCGGGCCGTCACTGAACAGCGCGGTGGGGCGGTGTCCGAGTACGGGCAGCACCGGCGAGTCCGCGGGGACCGTCGCCTGCCAGGTGCGGGGGTCCTTGCTGAAGGTGTGGGTGTCGCGCAGCAGGTCGACGGCCGCCTGGTAGTCGGTGACCAGCATCGCCTCGACGCCGGGGGCGATGCGGACCGGCGCGAGGGGGCCGTGCTCGCGCAGTCTGCGGTAGTGGCCGTGCGGGTCGGCCGCGAAGTCGGGGCCGTACAGCGCCAGGGACTGCGGCGGCTGCGGATGCGATGTCATGACGGGTCCTCGGGCTGCGGCAGTCGGGTCAGCACGTGTTCGGCCAGTGCGATCAGGGCGTCGATGCTGCCGCGTCGCCCCCTCGCGTCGCACTGGACCAGCGGGGTACCGGCGGCGAGGTCGAGGTGTTTGCGCAGGACCTCGTCGCTGTGGGCGGGAGCATCGGGGAAGCGGTTGACCGCGACGGCGTACGGCAGTCCCTGTTCTTCGACCATGTCCATGACGGCGAAGGAGTCGGCGAGCCGGCGGGTGTCCACCAGGACCAGTGCGCCCAGGGCCCCGCGCGCGATGTCCTCCCAGAGCGGCAGGAACCGCTCCTGGCCGGGCGTACCGAACATGTAGAGCACGAGGTCGTCCAGGACGGTGAGGCGTCCGAAGTCGATGGCGACCGTGGTCGTGGTCTTGTCGGGCAGCCCCGCTGTGTCGTCGAGCAGGGTGCTGGACTGGGTCATCGCCTCTTCGGTGTGGAGCGTGGGGATCTCCGAGAGGGTTCGGATCAGGGTCGTCTTGCCCACGCCGAAGGGACCCGTGACGACAAGCTTCATCAGGGTCCGGGCGGTAGCCGGCAGATAGCCGACGCCCGTCCGGTCAGTGGAGGGAGCGGAGTCCAACGAGCAGCCTCTCGACGAGCGACCGGTCGATCTCCCCGGCACTGGGTATCGGCGGTCGCGTGAGCAGAAGTCCGGCGGCCGCGAGGTCCGTGGCCAGGAATACGGTGGCGCTGACCGGCAGGTCCAGATGGGCCGCGCACTCCACGACGGTGAGGGCGCCCGGCTCCAGCAGTCCGCACAGTCTGCGCTGCTCGGATCCCGTGTCCTGCGGCAGTGCCTCCTCGGTGCGCACGAGCACGGCGAGCCGGTCGAGCGTGGGACCGGTGGGCCGGGACCGGCCTCCGGTGACGAGGTAGGCGGGGATCAGACGGCGTCCTGGGCCGGCGGTCATGGCCGTGGGGAGGTGTCCGGTTGGCGGGCGGGCGCGTGCATCGCCCGCGTCAGCGCGGTGACCTGCACCTGCATCTGGTAGGCGATGTCACCGAGTTTGGCGCCGGGTTCGGCGAACAGGGCGAGCGTGGTGTTCTTCCCCGCCGGTACGACGATCGCGAACCCCAGGTCCGACTCGACGACGGTCTGGGCCAGTTGCGGGGACTCCGCGTTGGTGAAGGCGGTGGTGAAGGCGCGGGCCGCGGCGTGCAGCGTGGCCGTCATCGCGGCGACCCGTTCGCCGGACGCCCGGTCGAGGCCGGGCGAGGCGCCCTCGACGAGACCGTCGCCGGTGGCGACCACGGCGTGCTGGACTCCGGGCAGTTCCAGCAGCGGGGTCAGCACCCATGCGAGGTCACCGGTGGTGGGAGTGGGGGCGCTCACTTCTCGTCGTCTCCTTGCTCGTCCTGGTCGCCCAGGCGGTCGTGGCCGTCCGAATCCGGTGCGGGGGCCCGCCCGGCGACGCTCCTGCCGATCAGGGTGCCCTGCTGGAGGGCCGCCCAGGAAGACTCCGCCTGCTCAGGTGTACGGGGCACCTGTCCGGCGGCCGGGGCTGCGGGGGCCGTGGCGGCCGGCGCGGGGCGGGGGGCGCGGCGGCGCCGGCTGGGGAGCCCCGCGGGCCCCGAGGCTGCAGCGCCGGGCTGCGGTGCCTCCGGTCCGGGTTCCGCGGGGGCGGCCGGCCGGTCCGGGGCAGGGACCGCCGACACCGGCACCGGGGCCAGGACGGAAAGGGTGTGGTCGTCCTCCAGCACGGTCAGCAGGTGTGCGGGGACACGCAGGATCGTGCGCATGCCGCCGAACGGCGAGGCCTCGATGTGGCAGTGGAAGCCGTACTGCAGGACCAGCCGGCCGACGACCGCGAACCCGGTCTGCGGCGGGTCGCCCAGCTCGGTCAGCAGGACCTCGGACGGCCCCGCCAACAGGGTGCGGGCCCGGTCGAGCGCATCCTCGTCCATGCCGATGCCCGCGTCGTCGACCACCAGGAACGCTCCGCGGCCGCCGCTCTGCTGGACCGTCACCTGTACGTCGGTGTCGGGGTGCGAATAGGCGGTGGCGTTGGCGAGCAGTTCGGCGAGGGCGATCGCGAGGGGTTCGGCGGCCCGGGCCGCGAGCGCGAGCCGCTCGTCGCGCAGGTGGTTGGCCACCTTGATCCGCTCGTAGCCGGCGACCCGGGACTGTGCGCCGAGGACGATCTCGACGAGGGGTGAGCTCTGCCGGGCGAGGCCGGGCCATGCGTCGCAGAGCACGGCGGTGGCCTGGGTACGGCGCAGCGCGAGCTCGTTGCGGAAGTCCAGTTGCAGGATGCGCGGGTCGTCGTACTCGTGCTGGAGCTCGTGCAGCAGTTGCTGGGACTGGTTGAGCAGGGACTGGATCTTGGCCGAGGTGCCGCGCATCGCCGCTCGGGCGGCCGCGTCGACGCGCTGCCGTTCCTCCATGACCGCGGTCTTGGCCGCCTGCACGGCCTCGGTGAGCAGCCGGGCCGCGCCGCCGTCGACATCGGCCGCCTCCCGCAGCCCGGGGACCTGGGCGCTGGGGTGGGAGAGGGCGAGCGCGGCAGCCGGAATGCGCTTGCGCGCCAGTTGCCGGATCTCGTCGACGAGGGCCGCGGTACGGGCCTCGGCGGCCTTCGCCTGGCGTTCGGCCAGCTCGGCGTGGGCCACGGCCAGCTGTTCCGAGCGGGCGGCCCGGTAGGAGCGTGCCGATGCTGCCACGGCGGCCATGACGGCGACCACCGCCACGATCCATCCCATGCCGTTACCGCGTTTCTGTCGTCGGGTCGGTCGTGCGGCCGGGGCGGCGAATGCCGGTCCCTTGGCCTGGGCGGCGATGGACCGGGTGGTCAGTCCGCCCGGCCTGCCGTCTCACTGGCCTGCTCCACTTCTTGCGCGACCGCTGCGACATCGGTCATGACCTGGAGCACGCTGGGGAGTTCGGAGCCGTCGAGCTGCCGGTACTCGCTGCCGATGGTGACCACCAGCCGCTCGGGGAGGCCTAGTTCGGGGTGCCGCCCCTCGCCGATCACCCGGCGGGCCGCCTCCAGGGCGGGAACGCCGGCGGCGTGGAGGGCGTGGGCACGCTCCCGTACGTACTCCAGGTAGACGATGTGGTCGCGTACGCCGGCCCGGTCCAGCACCGGCCCGTGGCCCGGCACGACGGTCTCCGCACCGGTGGCCAGTACCTGTTCGCAGGCCGCGATCACATTGCCCAGCGGGCCGGCCCAGTGGATCGGGTGGTCGCCCGGCTGCTGCGGGGTCGAGGAGAAGATGATGTCTCCGCTGAACACGACGCCCTGCGCGGGCAGGTGGACCATGAGGTCCCCCGTCGTGTGTGCGGAAGGCAGGGCCGTGATCCGGACGGGGAACTCCCCCAGGGTCAGTTCGAGCTCCCCGGTGAAGTAGGTCGTCGGCCGGACCGGATCGGTCTGCGACCAGTCGAAGGGGCCGAAGTGCCGCCCGAGGTAGGCGCCGAGCGCCGTGGCCGGATCACTGCCGTTGACCAGGGCGTGCTGCTGCTGCGGAGTGGGTTCGTAGTGGATGTGCTCCCGGGCCTCGCGGGTCGCGATGATCTCCGCGTCCGGAAGCACTCCGGCGCCCCAGAAGTGGTCCCCGTTGGCGTGCGTGACGATCACACGGTCGATGGAGACACCGTCGGGCAGCAGCTTCGTGCTCTCGGCCAGGAACTGTCCCGCCAGCACCGTGTCGTACGGGGTGTCGATCCACAGCGCGCCACGCGGTGAGACGAGCAGGCCGCAGTTGGCCAGGCCCCAACCCCGTTTCGGCGGGAGCCATGCGTACAGGCCCCGGCCCAGGTCAACGACGTCTCCACCCGTGATCGACATGGACGCGATTATGCCGACCGCGATCCGGTCGCGCGTTCGAACTCGGCAACAACGGAATCCCATTGGCGTGAATTCGACTGCCCATCACTCCGAGGTTGCCCGGCCGGTCACCGTACGAGAGCAATCGAACCGGCCACCACATGGAACCATCGGGACATTTTCGCAGAAAGAACCCGTCAACTGTCGCACCGTCACTGATACACGGCAGCCCGTCGTCAAACCGACAGAGGCCGATTACCCACCGAGCATGGCTGGAAACAGACGCCGAAAGCCCCCGGAGAGGACCGCTGGAGGCGGCACCCCGGGGGCTTGTGACTCGCGGGCCCGGCAGTGCGACGACGCGGGCTAGTAGGCCGCGGGCACGTTCCACTGCTGGTTGGCGCCGCCGTGGCAGTCCCAGAGCCCGAGAGCGGCCCCGTTCACGGTGTCGCTTCCCGGGACGTCGAGGCAGCGCCCGGACGCCTTGTTGACGAGTGCGTGCGTGGTGGTGCTGTACGTCCATTGCCGGGCCGGGTCGGTGACCGCACCGCCCGCGCCCGTTCCCGCACAGTCACGTACGCGTACGGCGGCGCCGCTGCCCGTACCCTCCGCGGTCAGGCAGTAGTCGGACGGAAGCCGCAGCGTGCCGTCGGCCCCTCGCACCCAGGCCTGGTTGGCCCCGCCCGAGCAGGAGTACAGGCCGGCGACGGCTCCGTCCGCGACACCTCCCAACGCATCCAGGCATTTCCCGGCGAGCCCGGTCACCGCGCCGCGCACCGAGTTGCCGACGGAGAGGTTCTGCACGGTGGAGCCGGCGGCGACGTCGATCCGGGTCGCACAGGCGTTGCCGCTGCTCGACGTGGAGGCGACCGCGCCGGTGACCGTACCGCCGTTGCCGGTGGGCACCCCGAAACGGGCGTCGCTGAACGGCTGGTCGAAGCAGGTGGCGCGAGGATTGTTCCACTCGAAGTACTCGGTCCAGTCGACCATCCCGGAGGGCGAGATGGCGGTGGCCGGTGTCTTGATGCTGCCGAGCTTGTACGAGGCGCCGGTGGCGGTGTCCGCGACGGTGGCGCCGAACCAGCCGTCGCCCTCGGCCGCGACCTCGAACGCGTAGCGGTGGCCGGCGGTCCAGTCGAGGTTCATCCGGCAGCTCATGCCTTCGCCCTCACCGCCGAAGGTCTGGCACCAGCTCCCGGCGGAGCCGGCGGTGGCCTCGGAGACGTCCCAGACGGAGAAGAGAAGCGTCCGCTTCGACCCTCCGTTGGACTGCATCCCGAAGTACGCGCCGCTGCCCTTGTCGAAGCCGAACTGATGGCTCCAGAAGACGTTCGCCCGGTACCCGGGGTCGTGCAGGACCGTGGTGGACCAGGTGACTTCGGTCAGTGCCGGAGTGCCGGGAAAGGAGTAGTTGGTGTAGGTGCCGGGAGTCGTGCCGAGCTCCGCGGCCTGAGTGGAGGCGGCCGTGCCGAGCTCCGCGGCCCGGGTGGGGGCGGCCGTGCCGAGCAGGGCCAGTGCGGCCGCCAGGGCGGTGGCGGTGGCGGTGAGCGTGCCTGACAAGTGGCGCAGGGTCATGCGTTGCACCTGCTTCCGGTGGGGGGAAGGGGGATCGTTGCCCTTGCGTGCACCGGCCGTGCGGACCGGCTCGGCGCATCTGTTGCGGTGAATCCCGCCGGACAGGGCCGCGGCCCTGTCCGGCCTTTCCCGGTCAGGCCCTCAGGAACGGACCTGCCCGCGTTCGAAGTACGCGACCAGCTCGGGGTCGAGGGCCGGCACGTCGTACGGCACACCGCCCTCTCGCAGGGAGCGGGTCGCGAGGACACCGGCGGCGACGCTCATCCGGGCGGCGACCGGTGAGGTGTCGGTGACTCCCCCGTCGCGCACGAACCGGCAGAACTCCTCCATGATCCGGGTGTCGCCGCCGCCGTGCGTGCCGCCGGCCTCCGGCACCCGGTAGGTGATGTCGGCGTCGGCGCGGTATCCGCTGGGGCCGGTGTTCCAGACCTTCACCTCGTCACCGGGGCTGTCGCCGAAGTTCTCCAGCCGCCCCTCGGTGCCGATGACGGTGTAGTTGCGCCAGTAGTCCGGGGTGAAGTGGCACTGCTGATAGGCGGCCACGACGCCGTTGTCGAGCTGCATGTTCATCACCGAGACGTCCTCGACATCGACGATGTGGTGCAGGTCCTTGCGGGCCGTCGGCGGCCAGTCGAACTCCCGCAGCCAGTTGTCCGGGCGCGGGGTGTCCGCCTCGCGGCGCGGCAGCCCGCCGTAGACGAGAAGGTCACCCAGTGCGTTGACGCGCCGGGTGTAGCCGCCGGCCAGCCAGTGCAGCACGTCGATGTCGTGCGCGGCCTTCTGGAGGAGCAGACCGGTGGTCCGGGTCCGGTCGGCGTGCCAGTCCTTGAAGTAGTAGTCGCCGCCGTAGCCGACGAAGTGCCGCACCCAGACGGCCTTGGGCTCCCCGATGTCGCCGCGGGCGATGATGTCGCGCATCAGCCGCACGACGCCCATGTGCCGCATGTTGTGACCGACGTAGAGCCGGGTCCCGGTCTCGTACGCGGCGCGCAGGACGTTGTCGCAGCTCTCGACGGTGATCCCCAGCGGCTTCTCCACGAAGACCGCCTTGCCGGCGCGGAGAGCGTCGATGGCGATGGCCTCGTGGGTGTCGTCCGGCGTGGCGATGACGACCGCGTCCAGGTCGTCCCGGTCGAGGAGCAGCTTGTAGTCCTCGACCGCGACATCGGTGGCGAAGGCCTCGGCCTCGCGTCGGCGCACCTCGGGGTCGAGGTCGCAGACGGCGGTGATCGCCGATCCCCGTCCGGGGTGGTGGGCGGACGTCGCGATGGAACGGCGCAGGCCGAGCCCGATGACGCCGAGTCGCAGGTCTGACACGGGAGTCCCTTCTTTACGTACGGTCGTGCGGGCGAAGGCGGCCTGCGACGGCGGGCGGTGCGGCTTCCAGGACCGATGGCGCGCGAGAGCACCCCGCCCGGACGGACGGACCGCACCGGTGCAGGCAGGCCGAAGCCTCCTTCGCGGCGACAGCTCATAGTTCACGACCGCGCACCCTCATGGCAAGAGTTGTTCATTTAGGGGTGCTGGCAAACATCTCTTGACATTGATCGGCCACCCGCCGGCACACCCGGAGAGCACACGGGGGTCTCGATCGGGCACGACGGCGCCCCGAGAACACCGCGAACCGCAGGTGGGGACAGGCCGGAGCGAGGCGGTCAGACCGCGATGACCGTGACGCCCGCCTCCGTGAAGCGCGCGGTGGCCTCGGGCGTGACGCCCTTGTCGGTGACCAGGAAATCGACCGCGCCCAGGTCGCAGACCCGGGCGAAGGCCCGCTTGCCGATCTTCGAGGAGTCGGCCGCCACCACCACCCGCTGGGCCTGCTGGGCGAGGAGCCGGTTGATGCTGGCCTCGCCCTCGTGGTGGACGTACGCACCGCGTTCGGTGTCGATCGCGTTGACGCCCAGCACGGCGACGTCCAGCGTGATCTCGCCCAGCACACCGCTGGCCAGCGGGCCCGTCAGCTCGTACGACTGGGGCCTGGCCACGCCGCCGGTGACCACGATCTTGATCTGCGGCCGGATCACCAGCTCGTTGGCGATGTTGAGGGCGTTGGTGACCACCGTCAGGGTCGGCTGACCGGACGTCCCGCCGGCGCCTTCACCCACCAGGTCGGACCGCACGGCGAGCGACCGTGCCACCTCCGTGATGGTGGTGCCGCCGGTCAGCCCCACCACTTCGCCGACCGCGACCAGTTCGGCGACGGCACGGCCGATGGCCTGCTTCTCCGGAGCGTTGCGCCCCGTCTTGTAGCGCAGGGCCAGCTCGTAGCTCACACCGTGCGCGACCGCGCCGCCCCTCGTGCGGGTGAGCAGCTGCTGCTCGGCCAGCTGGTCCAGGTCACGGCGGATGGTCGCCGCCGACACGTCCAGCGTCCTGGCGGCGTCCTCGACGTCCACCCGGCCGTGCTTGCCGACGAGTTCCAGCAGTTCGTTCCACCGGGTGTCCCTGGACAAGAGAAGTCTCCTTACGGGCCCGGTCTGCGAGCACCCATCCCCTTGGGCGCGGTCACCGGACACGCGCAAGCGTCGCACAAGGCTCCGACGAGTCAAGCCGCATGCACGTTGAATGCTTGATAATGCTCGCTCATACCGAGTAACGTGCGTAAACGAGCATCCAACCCTCAGTACGGAGTGCAAAAGTGTCTTTTGTCGAGATCGAGACAGCCAGCCAGCCGGACTGCTGGCGCCGCGCCGCAGACCTCGCTCCGAGCCATGCCGCCGCGCTGCCCGCCCCCGGCGAGCGCATCGCCGTGGTCGGCTGCGGCACCTCGTTCTACATGGCTCAGGCATACACCTCGCTCCGCGAGGAGTCCGGACAGGGTGAGTCCGACGCCTTCGCCGCCTCGGAGTTCCCCGCCCGCCGCCGCTACGACCGTGTCGTCGCCCTCACCCGCTCGGGCACCACGACCGAGGTGCTCGAACTGCTCGACCGGCTGCGCGGGACCACTCCGACAGTGGCCATCACCGCCGACCCGAACACGCCGGTGATGACGTCCGCCGACGCCGTCGTCGTCCTCGACTTCGCGGACGAGCAGTCCGTGGTGCAGACCCGGTTCGCCACCACCCTGCTCACCCTGCTCCGCGCCCACCTCGGCCTGCACACCGACGCCGTGGTCCGCGACGCGGAGACCGCACTGGCCGAGCCGTTGCCCGAAGGGCTGCTGGACTGCACCCAGTTCACCTTCCTCGGCCGTGGCTGGACGGCCGGCCTCGCCAACGAGGCGGCACTGAAGATGAAGGAGGCCTCGCTCTCCTGGACGGAGGCGTACGCCTCGATGGAATACCGCCACGGCCCCATCAGTATCGCCACCACCGGCACCGCCACCTGGACGTTCGGCACCGCCCCCGAGGGACTGCGCGAGCAGGTCCTCGCCACCGGCGCCCGCTGGGTGGAGAGCGGCCTGGACCCGCTGGCCGAACTGGTCCGCGTCCAGCGCCTGGCCATCGCCCGCGCCGCCGCCCGCGGTCTGGACCCGGACAGCCCCCGCCACCTGACCCGCTCGGTGGTCCTGGCGGACGCCTGAGCCGCTCGGTGGTCCCGGCGGACACCTGACCCGGTCGGTGGTCCTGACGGACGCCTGAGCCGAACGGGGTACTGCCCGGGATACTGAGCGGACCATGAAGATCGCAGAACGCGCGGTGCCGGCCGGACCCGGGGGCGGCGCGGACGCCTGGACGGGCTTCCTCGCCACCCCCGAGCACGGCGGCGTCGCCGGCGTACTCGTCCTCGCCGGGTCCAGCGGGCGGATCGAGGACGCGCGGTGCCGGCTGCTCGCCCGGCAGGGCCTGACCGCCCTGTCGATCCAGTGGTTCGGCGGCCCGGGACAGCCCCCGGGCATCTGTGAAGTCCCGCTGGAGACCTTCGTGTCCGCGATCGAGTGGCTGCGCGCGGAGGGGGTGCGGCGCATCGGCGTCCTGGGCACCTCCAAGGGCGCCGAGGCCGCCCTGCACCTTGCCGGCCTCCACGACGGCGTCGACGCCGTCGTGGCGCTCTCACCCACCTCGCTGACCTGGGCGAATGTGGGACCGGGCCGCGACGGCAGGACGCAGCCGCACCGGTCGTCCTGGACCTGGCGCGGCAAGCCGCTGCCGTTCGTCCCCTACGACGACGCCTGGGCACCCGTGGAGCAGGACGGAGAGCCCGTCTCGGTGCTCGGCCACTACGAGCGGAGCCTGCGGACCGCGGCCGGCCGTGTCCCGGCCGCGTCGATCCCGCCGGCCGGGCCCGGCACCGAACTCGTACTGGTCGCGGGAGGCGCCGACCTGATGTGGCCCTCCCTGCGGTTCGCCGGGGAACTGGCCGCCCGTCGCAGGGCGGCCGGTCTCCCCGTACGTCTGGTCACCCGCGCCGACGCGGGACACCGTCCCCGGCTGCCGGGCGAGGGCCCCGCGACCCCGTCCGACCGCTTCCGGTACGGAGGTTCACCCGCCGCCGACGCCGCGCTCGGGGCGGACGCCTGGCCGCACCTGCTCGAAGTGCTGCTCGGCACGGGCCACGGAGCCCCGCAGCCTCAGGATTCCTCGAAGTAGGCGTCCAGGACCGCGTCGAAGCCCTCCGTCCACTCCTTGAGGTTGTTCCTGGCGGGCGCCTCGACCTCGGCGTTGAACCAGCGCTGGGCCGACATGTGGACCGTGATCGTGAACCGGCGGCCGAACCGGGCCGGCTTCAGCTCGACGGCACCGATCTCGTCCCAGTGGAAGTCGGCCGCCTGGTCGTCCAGCGTGAACCGGATGCCCTCCCGATCCGCGGTGATCGAACCACGCCGGTCGCTCACTTCGAACGACGGGCCGTCGGCGGCCCCGTCCTCGGACGCGGGGTCCTCGACCGCCCCGTCCTCGTTCTCGTTCTCGTCCTCCTCGTCGTCCGACGCCGTACCGGCGGCGGGCTCGCCGTCGGGCGCCGCGTCCTCGGATGCGGCCTCCACGACGGCATCCTCGGGTGCGGGCTCCTCGGTCTGCTCCGGGTCCTCGTCCGCCTTCGCGACGGTTCGGGGGGCCGTGAGACCAGGGATGTACGCCGGGTCTGTCCCTGCGGCGTACGCGGGCTGAGTGTTCGAATCTATGCGCTGCTCCACGGCGGGCAGTATGGCCGACGAACCTGTACGGGGCCAGTGAGGCCGTCGCGCGCCGCCACCTCCCCGGGAGCGAGACCGGGAGCGGGAGCGGGACCGAGGACACGGCACAGGGCGGGCCCGCCCGCTCGGCCCGCCCCTCCCCCGTTCCTCCCAGGCCCCTCGGCCCGTCGGTCAGCCGGTGGCGCAGACCTCGTCGCCCAGGGCGAACGCGGCCGGTTCGGTGTTGCCACCCGTCAGGGAGCCGGTGAAGCCGAAGCCCACCGAGGCCCCCGGCGCCACCTTGCCGTTCCAGGAGACGCCGGCGGCCTTCACCTTCGCCCCGTCCTGGGTGGGCGTCGCGTTCCACATCTGGGTGACCTTCTGCCCGTCCGCGAACGTCCAGCCGAGCTGCCAGCCGTCCAGTGCCGCGGCCCCGGTGTTGGTGAGCGTCACATCGGCCTGGAAGCCGCCCGACCACTGGTTGGTGATCTTGTACGTCACCGAACAGGCGGCGTCCCAGGGCGGGTTCCCCGGGTCGGTGCCGGGGTCCGTGCCCGGGTCGGTGCCGCCCCCGTCACCGTCCGAGGAGTCGCCGTACATGATTCCGCGCCCGTTGGTCGAGACGTACACCCGCCCGTAGATCCGCGGATCGCCGGTGATGGAAGCTCCGATCCAGCCCCACTGGTGCGCGTCGTCGTTGATCCGGGTCCAGGTCGTGCCCGCATCCGTGGAGCGGAAGACACCGCGCACACCGCCGATCTTCGCGGTGACGAAGAGCGTCTGGTACGAGGCTCCAGCGGCCGCCTTGCCGAAGCCGACCGAGTCCGCCTGCTCGACCCCGGACAGCTTGGTGAACGTCGCGCCCGAGTCGATGGAGTGCCACAGGCCGTAGACCCCGGTCGTGCTGCCGCCCGCGAGCCACACGTCGCCCTCGGTGCCGGGCACCGCCTTGAAGCGGACGTTGCCCTCGGCGGGCAGGCCGCTCGACGCCTTCGCGGTGAACGAGGCGCCGGCATCCGTCGAGACGTAGAAGGTGCCTGCCTTGTACCCGTAGAACTTCTTCGGGTTCTTCCGGTCGGACTCGACGGCCGCCCCGGCCGGTATGCCGGTGGACGCGGACCACGAACTCCCGTACCCGGTGGTGTGCTGGACGCCCACGCCCTCCGGGCTCCACACGAACCCGCTGCCGTCGGCCGCGGCCGCGACCGTGCCGCCTCCGGTGACCCCGGAGGGCTCGGAACCCTGGAACCAGTTGGACCCGTTGTCCGTGGAGAAGCCGATGTGCGGGGCGGCGTCGGCGCTGCCGACCCGTACGACCGTGTTCGGGCTGCTCTCCGCGAAGTCGAGGCTGGTCGTCGAGGTGAGGTTGGGCGAGGTGAACATCATGCCCGGCACCGCGTCGAGATCGGTGTGCCGGAAGCCTCCGATGTCGCCGAGCGCGCTGAGCAGCGGGGCCCCGGACGGCGGGCTCGCCAGGTCGTTGACGGCCGTCTCCTCCAGCCCCTTCACCATCGGGGTGATCTTGAACTGGCTGCCGGAGTCCCAGTTCTTGAGGTTCTCGGTGCCGTAGATCGTGGCTCCGGTGCCATACATCATCCGGTTCGAGTCGAACGGGTCGATCTCCAGCGCCTCCGTCATCCAGCCCAGCTTGGGCGAGGTCTCGGGCGGCGTCGGACTGGCACCCCAGGTCAGCCAGGGCACGGAGGAGACGTCCTGGGTGAAGCGGTTGGTGCGGTTCGGGTAACCGCTGTAGTCCCAGGCCTGCGTCCAGGTCGCCCCGCTGTCGGTGGAGCGGAAGATCTGGGTGTCCGGCCACCAGGAGCTGTACGCGGTCGCCATCAGGGTGCCGGGCTGCTGCCGGTCCACGGACAGTCCGCTGAAGCCGTAGTAGGTGTCCGCCTCCGCGACCGGGCTGACGTCCTTCCACTCACCGGTGGCGGTGGTGTAGCGCCAGATCCGGCCCTTGCCGCCGTCGTACGGGCCGCCGGTGTCGCTCAGCGTCAGATACAGATGGCCGCCCGCCGAGTCGAGCACGCCCTTGTGGGCCAGGTATCCGGTCGGCTGTCCGGCGATCCGCGACCATGTGACGCCGCCGTCGGTGGAGCGGTAGACGGTGTTCTCCTTGTCGGCGACCCCGACGTAGATGTCCTGGGTCGCGCTGCCCGCGCTGCCGGTGCGCTCGTCGAAGGTCACCCAGACGATGCCCTGGTTGTCGTTGCCGTATCCGCTGGAGTCGGTGGGGTCCTGGGAGTAGTTGCCCGGGTTCGGGAAGGCCGTCACCTGCGACCAGGTCGCCCCCGAGTCGGTGGAACGCCACAGTCCCTTTCCGCTGGGCGCACCCAGGTACAGCACGGAGTTCTTGTTCGGGTCGACCGCGAGGCGCTCACCCATTCCGCGGCCCGGCATGTTCCCGCCGAGCTTGAAGGGGAGCTCGGCCGCCTTCCATGTGGCGCCCCGGTCCGAGGAGCGCAGGACCGCGCCGTCGGTCGGATCCCAGCTGTTGGTGTACGTGCCCACGGCGGCGTACACGTTGTCCGGGTCGGCCGAGTCGGAGGCGAGGCTCACCACCCCGGACCAGCCCCAGTGGTCCCAGTCCACCCAGTCGAGCAGCGGTGTCCACTGCTTGCCCGCCTGGTCCCAGCGGTAGGCACCGCCGATGTCGGTGCGGGCGTAGGCGAGGTTCTTCTCCGACCGGTTGAAGACGATGCCGGGGACGAAACCGCCGCCGTCGATACGGACGTTCTTCCAGTCATACGTGTCCGCGGCCAGGGACACATCGGATGCTTCGGCGGCAGGTACGGCATCGTTGGCTCGCGCCGATGCCGGGGCGCCGGTGGCGAACAGGCCGGCGGTGAGAGTGAGTGCTGCCAGGAGGGCGGCAAGGGGTCTAGCGCTTGAGCGCACGGAAACGTCCTCTCCGAACGAGACCGCCGACAGCGGCGGTACAGGGCGGGCACGGATGTGGGAGCGCTCCCATTCGCGTCCCGATGGTAGCGGCGGGAACCCGCCACGAGAAGGTGGTGCGCAGGGTTCATCGGATGACTTGGACCCGGCTCCCCGTCACCATTGCGGCAGCGTCACGTAATTCGCCCGTAACGCCGGAACAGTGACGGCCGCTCCCGCCGCGTCGGCACCAAACCGACTGCCCGACAGTGCAGTTGGCGCACACCTGGCAGCGGTGACTGCCTGGCCGGCCCCGGCCCGGCCCTGCGGGAAACCGCAGTAGGCCGTACGGCAACCCGCACCGCACGCGGCGGCTCCCCGCATACCGCCGCGGTCCTGCGGTTCCCGGCGTGGCCGGGAGCCGTGGCGCCCTGTCCGGCCCCCGCCCCGTTTGGAGACCCCGCATGGATCCCGTGATGCTCACCCTTGGGTGGAGACCTATGTCGGGTTCCTCTCCAAGGCCGTACTGCTCCTGGTCCTGGCGGCGCTCGCCCTCTACGTCGTGGTGCGCGTCCGGTCCGGGCGTGCGCGCGCCCAGCACCGCCGTGCCGCTTGAGGCGCCGACAGCTCCGGCCACCCGCAGGCCGGCATGATCCGGCCCGCGAGCCCGGCATGATCCGGACGTGAGGCCCTGGGGTCGGTGAACGTGACGGGCAACGCGACAGACACTCCCGCCCCTCCCCCCTCCACTCAGCCGGCCGGTGCACCGGCCGGAAGTGCGGCCGGTTTCACCGGCCGGGTGTCCGGGGTCGCGGGGGCGCCCCTCGGCTGTTCGACCGCACTCGCCCGTCTGCTCTACTTCGCCGTGGCCGGGGCGCTGTTGGGGGCCCTTCTGCTGTGGCCGCGCACCCGCGGCCGTGCGCGGGCCCTCCTGGTCGCGGGGGCCAGGAGACTGACGGTTGTCGAACGGTGGCGCCGGTCCGTCTTCTTCGACGACCGGTTTCCCGGACACCACGCCTCCGATCAGCAGGTCCTGCGCTGTCCGGCCTCCCGCACCTACGCGGGGCTGCTGTGCGCGGTGGTGACGGGGCTGCTGGTCCTCGGCCTCGTACTGGCCGGGCTGCTCGCCACCGGGGTCGCCCGGTCGACGCCGGGCTGGCAGGAGTTGCTCACCCAGACGGTCCTCGGCTCCGTGCTGCTCTTCCTGGACGTGCAGGGGCTGTTCTCGCTCGCCGCGCTGGACGCCGGGCTCGCGCGGGAGTGCTTCGGACCCGGTGAACGGGAACTGCTGGAACGGCGCATCGACGAACTCGCCGCGAGCCGCGCCGCGGTGGTGCGGGCGGTGGACCGCGAGCGGCGGCGCGTCGAACGCGATCTGTACGACGGCGTCCAGCAGCGGCTCGTCGCGCTCGCGATGCTGCTCGGCCGGGCCCGTCGCGCCCGCGACGCCGAGCAGGCGGACGCGCTCCTGGCGCAGGCGCACAGGGAGTCGGGCGAAGTTCTCGCCGAACTGCGCGAGGTGGCATGGCGGGCCTATCCGACGGCGCTCGACAGTCTGGGGCTGCGGGAGGCGCTGGTCGGGGTGGCGGAGCGGTGCTCCCTCCCCGTCGGGGTGGTGTACGAGGTCTCCGGACCGCTGCCGACGTCCGTCGAGACGGCCGCGTACTTCGTCGTCTCGGAGTCCGTGACGAACGCCGCCAAGCACTCGGGCGCCGGGGACATCCTCGTGAGCGTCACACGGCAGGACGATGTCCTCACCGTGCTCGTCCGCGACGACGGCACCGGCGGCGCGGACCCCGACGGCAGCGCAGACCACCGGCTACAACCGGCGGATCCTCGCCGTGCTGCGCTATCTGGAGGCGTGAGCGCGGGACCACCGGGAGCGGCCGGCGTCAGTACCAGTCGGCACCCCGGGGCGGGTCGCACAGCTCGAGTACCACCTCACCCGCCTCGGAGGTCATGCCGCCGACGGGCCGGACCCGGTCTCCGGCGTTCACCAGGTGCGGAGCCGCGCCCACGATGCGGCACCGGTACACGAAGCCTTCGGGGAACCGGACCAGGGACTCGTTGCGCATGACCCGCGAGTAGCGGTTCACGACGCTGGACCGTACGACGACACCGTGGCCGTCGCTGTGTTCCGCCTCCAGATCGCTCGACGCGCAGACGGGGCACAGGAGTTTACGGAAGGAGGCGGTGCCGCACCACCGGCACACCTGGTACACCAGACCTTCCGTGCGGCGGGGCCCCGCTACGTCGCGAGCAGTGGGTTCCACGTCGATTCCGGTGATGGACACGTCTCGGCCTCCCGCGCTCGGCTCGGTGCGCCGCACCTCCGGCGGCGGCACACCGGCACCGTATGGCACTTAGTTCCATGAAGTAAAGGTACTCAGTGCCGGGGTGAAGTGAACCGCTGAGTGAACTACCTCTCAGTGACGCCTTGTTCCTCACCGAATGCCGATTCGATGCGCTGCACGACGCGCCACATCGGGGCACCCTTCGGTGCGATCATCACGATCACGTCGTCCTCGGCGGCGGGCGCCGGGGGGCGATCGGCCGCCGCTCCCCATACGGAACGGACGAGTTCGAGCGCCCGGTCGACCTCGGCACCGGCATCGCCCCGGCCGCCCGAACGCAGCCAGGACCGCAGCCCGTTGTTGTGCGCCGCGACCACCGACGCGGCGATCACCTCGGCCCGCAGGGCCGCGTCCGGAGCACCGTCCCACCGCCGTTCCAGATACCCGGCCATGGTCCGCTCGTAGCGGCGCACGACGGAGAGCTCATAGGTGCGCAGGCCGGGCACTTCCCGGGTGAGCCGGTAGCGCTGCACGGAGAACTCGGGCTTCTCGGCGTACATCCGCAGCACCAGCCGGGCCGCATCGCACACCGCCTCCACCGGATCGCCTTCCCCCGCGGCCTCCAGGAACGCGGTCATGTCCGCGAGGCAGCGCTCGTGATCAGGGAAGACCGCGTCCTCCTTCGAGGGGAAGTAGCGGAAGAAGGACCGCCGCCCCACCCCGGCGCTGGCGACGATGTCGTCCACCGTGGTCCGCTCGAACCCGCGCTCCATGAAGAGCGCGAAGGCCGCCTCGGCGAGCACGTCACGCATGGGGGGCTTCTTGGCCGGCCCGCGGTCATCGGTCATGCCGGAAACGTAGCACCGGAACGGCGCATCCGGCACTGCGTACCTTTACGCAGGGTACTGGGTACCATAGGATCGCTGCAGAGACATCACGAAGTACAGGAGAGCCGCCGTGAGCTTGAGGATCGTTGTCTGTGTGAAGTACGTGCCCGATGCGACCGGTGACCGGCATTTCGCCGATGACCTGACGTTGGACCGTGAGGATG